>CAJWZY010000101.1 GCA_913050545.1 uncultured bacterium
AGCACCAGTTCAAGATTCCGATCCAGGGCGCCATCGGCGGCAGTATTATTGCTCGCAAGACCATCAACGCCTTTCGCAAGGACGTCACCGCCAAGTGTTACGGCGGCGACATCTCCCGTAAACGCAAGCTCCTTGAGAAGCAGAAGAAGGGTAAGCAGAAGATGAAGATGGTCGGCTCTGTAGAGATCCCCCAGGAAGCCTTTATCGCGGTCCTCAAGACGGAAAAAGAGAAGTGAGCTCCGCCGGGGGAGCGGGGCTTTATCTCCACGTTCCATTTTGCTCGGCGATCTGCCCCTACTGTGACTTCGCGGTTGTTGCGGACAATGAATCTCGAAGCCAGCGCTATGTGAGTGCCCTTGTCGCCGAGCTGGCCCTGCTCGGTGAAGAAGAGCTCGTCTTTGACACGATCTATCTGGGCGGTGGTACACCCTCCGCTCTTTCGGGCCAGCAGCTCGGCACGATCCTTTCAGCTGCACGGCAGGAGCTCTCTATCGAGGAGGGCGCGTGGCTGGCGATGGAGGTGAACCCGGAGGATGTTGATCCAGCCGCCCTGGCTGAGTGGCGGGGCCTCGGCGTGAACATGCTCAGCCTCGGGGTTCAATCCTTCCAGGAGGAGGAGCTTCGTTTCCTGGGCCGCCGCCACAGCCCCGCGGATGCTGAGCGCGCGGTGCGTGCTGCCGTGGCGGCTGGTTTTGATATCATCTCGGTGGACCTGATCTTCGGACTTCCCGGCCAGCAGCCCGGCCAGCTCCGCGACAGCATCCGGAAGCTCGCTGCACTCGACCCGCAGCATGTGTCCTGCTACCAGCTGACGGTTCACGAGGGAACGCCCTTTCATCGCCGGAGCCTGCAGGGGAGCTTGCGCGAGCTTGAGGAGTCCAGCCAGGGTGAGCTGTTCGAGCTCGTTCATTCCGAGCTGGCCACCGCTGGCTACCCGGCCTACGAGGTGTCGAACTTTGCGAAGACGGAGGCTTTCCGCTCAAGGCACAACCAGAAATACTGGGACCATTCTCCTTACCTGGGAGCCGGGCTCGCTGCCCACTCCTTCTCGGGCCGCCGTCGCTGGTGGAACGAAGCGGATTTCGAAAAATATTGTGCGCGGGTGGAGCAGGGTGAACGACCGCTGGCCGGCAGCGAAGAGCTCGATGATGCCCAGCTCGCTCTCGAGGCGGTCATGCTCGGGCTGCGTTGCGCAGCCGGGCTCGACCTCGAGCGGCTCAGGGCCAAATACGGAGTCAACCTGCTGGAGCTCAATGCGGCTCTCATCGAGGGCTATGTCGAGGACGGGGTTGCAGAGGCAGATGGACGCCTGCGGCTGACGCCGCGTGGTCTCGCGGTGGCCGATGCCGTGGTTCGTTCCCTGGACCTGGGCTTTGACTGAGGCCGATCAGCTGTTGTAGCCGAACAGCCAGGTCGCCCTGGTCTTGCCGACATTGCGGACACTGTGGTTCGCTCCGCGCGGGATGAACACCTCCTCGCCGGGACGGGGCCGGTGTGTCTTCCCGGCCACCTCGAATTCAACGTCACCCTCGATGACCATCACCAGCTCATCGCCTGGATGGACGAAGTCATTCCATTCCCGGCCTGGTGGGTCCTCCCAGAGCTCACAGCTGAAACCGCGCTCTGCCCAGTCCCTGCGCACAGCGTTGGGATCTACCGGTTGTTCCTGCATATTGTTCTTCCTGGCTCCAGCTGCGCAGTAAAGATGGTAATGGAAAGGCTGTACCGACAGTATAAACAGGCTGTCCCCGGTTCTGAAATGCAGAGCGCCAATGGAAACGAGAATGTTTAGCAGACTTGTACTGGTATTCCTGTTCATTGCCCCGGTCCCGTTTATCTGTGGTGAAACGCCCGGGGAAGGGAAGCCCGGGGAAGGGAAGGCAGGGGAGAAGAGGGCTCGTGGCGGCAATGGCGTGAAGAAGCTGCAGGCGAGGCGTTACGACCAGGTCTCCTACGCAACGGCCCACAACGCCATGAGTAACAGTGATGAGGGCTGGCTGTTTCCCAACCAGACCCATGGCCTCACCCGCCAGCTCGCCGACGGAGTACGGGCGTTCATGCTGGATGTGCATGACAAGGGTGGAAAACCCTATCTCTGTCACAGCCGCTTCTTTCTAGGCAGTCGTCCACTGAAGGATGGTCTTGCCGAGCTGGCGAGCTTCCTGGAGAAAAACCCCCGCGAGGTGTTGACGATCATCTTTGAGAGCTATGTCAGCTCAAAGGCGATCGAGGGAGCCTTCAGGGAGAGTGGCCTGTTGCCTTATACGCACCGTCAGCAGAGAGGAAAGCCCTGGCCCCGGCTTGCCGAGATGGTGGCCGCGGGCAGGCGCCTGGTGGTCTTCACTGACCGTGGAGGGGGGGAGCTTCCCTGGCTTCACGGGGTCTGGGATTTCTGCTGGGAGACCCATTTCTCCGCACGTAGCCGCAAGGACCTCGTCTGTGGAAAGAACCGGGGGTCGCTGAAGAACAGCCTGTTTATCCTCAACCATTTCCTGACGCGTCCGGCCGCGTCGAGGCGTCTTGCCGATGAGGTGAATCACAATCCGTTCCTCAAAGAACGTGTTGAACAGTGCCGCAAGGCCTCCGGTCGCCTGCCGAATTTCATCACGGTTGATTTTTATGAGCGAGGAGATGTGATAGCAGTAGTAGATGAACTGAACGGGATTCGGTAAATTGAATGGGCCATTCGGGGGCTGTTTAGGCTCCCGGCGAGGTAATGTCCAGCAACTCTGAAGAATAGCACAGGCGTTCCGGACGCCGGGTTTCCCGGGGTCGGTACTCTTTGAGGGACCAAAAGATGCCACGTACAACAAGTATCTCCTGCCGGCTTGCATTGACACTGATGGTTGGAGGACTGTTTTCCACTGCAGTGCCCTGTGTTGGCGCAGAACCTGTCGACCCGACTATTGAGTTCAACAGGGATGTGCGGCCGATCCTCTCCGATAAATGTTTCGCCTGTCACGGGCCGGACAAGGGGCAGCGAAAAGGCGATCTTCGCCTGGACAACGAGAAGGGCGCCCTCGCCGAGCACGAAGGCCGCCATGCGATCGTTGCCGGCAAACTGGATGACAGCGAGCTGTACACGCGAATCACCCACACGAGCAAGCGCAAGAAGATGCCTCCGGCGAAGTTTGGCAAGACCCTGAGCCAGGAGGAGATTGAGATTCTGCGCCTGTGGATTGAGCAGGGAGCTCGCTGGCAATCGCATTGGTCGATTATCAAGCCCGCAAGGAGAGATCCTCCTGCCGGAGCCGGCCACCTGGTTGACCGCTTTATCGGGGAGAGGCTGGGCAGAGAAGGGAAAAAACCTTCTGCGCCGGCCGACCGGCGCACCCTCATTCGCCGCATCTCTTTTGATCTGACCGGCTTGCCGCCCTCCCCCGCAGAGGTCGATGCCTTCCTGGCTGACAAGGACCCTGCTGCCTATGACCGCCTGGTAGACAGGTTGCTGGCCTCGGAGCATTACGGCGAGAGGATGGCCGTCTACTGGCTTGACCTTGTTCGCTATGCCGACACCAACGGGATTCATGGGGACAACCACCGCGAACATGCACTCTTCCGCGATTATGTCATTGATGCGTTCAACGAGAACATGGCCTTTGACAGGTTTACCCGCGACCAGCTGGCGGGCGACCTTCTGCCGGAGCCCTCGGTGCAGTCGAGGATCGCTTCGGGCTACAACCGGCTTTTGATGACCACGCGTGAGGGTGGTGCGCAGGCCAAGGAATACCTGGCCAAGTACTCGGCCGACAGGGTCCGCAATGCCTCCAGTGTCTGGATGGCCTCGACGATGGGTTGCGCCGAGTGCCACGACCATAAATTCGATGAATTCACGATGAAGGATTTTTATTCCTTCGCCTCGTTCTTCGCTGATATCAAGGAGACTGCCGTTGGCACGCAGGCGCCAACCGCGATGCCCTCAAGAGCCCAGCTGCGACAGATTGCCGAGCTCGATTCGAAGGCAGCGGAGGTCAGGAAATCTCTCGATGTCCAGACTCCTCAACTCGCTGAGGAGCAGGCTAAGTGGGAAAAGAAGGCCCTGCCGCGCAAGGCCTCGACAGCCTGGGAGGTTCTGCGTCCTGTTGAAGCAGCCTCCATGGGGGGCGCGACCTTAAAGGTGCTCGAAGATGGATCGATCCTCGCCAGCGGCACCAACCCCGACAAGGATGTTTATACCCTGCGCTTTGAGGCCAGCCTCCGTGGAGTTACCGGTCTTCGGCTCGAGGTTCTGCCCGACAAGTCGCTGCCGGCCAACGGTCCCGGCCGCGCCACCAACGGCAATATAGTTCTCAACGAATTGGAGGTTCACCAGGGCGAGCGGAAGGTCTCCTGGGGGGTTGTGACTGGAAGCCACTCCCAGGACAAATATGGTGTTGCCGGGCTTGCGGATGGGAATCCAGCCACCGGCTGGGCTCTGCTTCCCCGGATCGGCGCAGAGAGCCATGTTGTTTTCGAGGCGAGCAACGTCCTTGTCTCGAGGGACCGCAAGACCACCTTCACGGTTAAATTCCATCAGAACTACGGCGGCCGGCACACGATCGGCCGCTTCAGGATCCTGGCAACGGATTCAGCCCCGCCGATCAGGGCGGAGGACTCCGGGGGGATCCCCGTGGACGTGATCACCGCTCTTCGCCTCAAGGCGACAAAGCGGAGTCCACAGCAGAAGGAGGCCATCGCCCGCTACTACCGGAGTATCTCGCCTCGCCTGGCCGCTGCGCGCAAAGAGATTGTCGCGATCGAGGCCCGCAAGAAGAAGCTCGAGAAGGGCTCCACCAAGGTCCTGATCTCTACAGCCCAGAAGCCCCGCATGATGAGAGTTCTGCCGCGTGGTAACTGGCTTGATGATTCCGGCGCAGAGGTGCAGCCCGCTGTTCCCGGTTTCCTCAGGCAGATCGAGGTGAAAGACCGCCGGGCCACCAGGCTCGACCTGGCCGAGTGGCTGGTGGCGAAAGACAATCCCTACACGGCCCGGGTTTTCGTGAACCGTCTCTGGAAGCTGTTGTTGGGCCGGGGCATCGTCAAGACGCTCGATGATTTCGGATCCCAGGGCAACTGGCCGACTCATCCGGCGCTGCTGGACTGGCTGGCGATCGAGTTCATCGAAAAGGGCTGGGATATCAAGCACATGATTCGGTTGATTGTAACCAGTGACACCTACCGCCAGTCTTCCCTGGCAAACAAGGAGCAGCGTTCCGCTGATCCCTATAACGATCTTTTCGCGCGCCAGGGACGCTTCCGGCTCGATGCCGAGATGGTCCGGGACAATGCTCTCGCCGTCAGCGGCCTGCTGGTAAGGACCCTTGGAGGAAACAGCGTCAAGCCCTACCAGCCCGGAGGTTACTGGTCGCACCTGAATTTCCCCAAGCGTTCCTACAAGAACTCATCAGGAGCGTCACTTTACCGCAGGGGGCTCTACACCTACTGGTGCCGGACCTTCCTCCATCCGAGCCTGCTGGCCTTTGACGCTCCGACCCGGGAGGAATGTACGGCTGAGCGCATACGGTCCAATACCCCGCAGCAGGCCCTTGTTCTTCTGAATGACCCGGTCTATGTCGAGGCTGCCCGTGTATTCTCCGAGAGGTTGCTTGCCGAGAACGGGGCGGATTTCGCAACGGGTATAAAATGGGCCTTCAGGGAGGCCCTCGGCAGGGCCCCGAGACCGCAGGAATCAAAGCTCCTTGAATCATTGTATAAACGTCATCTCGGAGAATATTCCGGGGATAAGGACGCGGCGGCCGGCCTGGCGAGTGTTGGCCAGAGGCCGGTGGCGGGAGGTCTGCCCAAGGCAGAGCTGGCCGCCTGGATTTCGGTAACGCGGGTCATCTTGAACCTGCACGAGACCATTACGAGGTATTGAACAAATGAATATTCCTATCGAGAACCTGTTACGCAACGAGCTCAGCCAGCAGGACACCCGCAGGTCTTTCCTGAGAAAGGGTGGCGCGAGCATCGGGGCCGTGGCCCTTGCTGCGCTCCTGGATCCCTCTTCAATTTCTGCCCAGGATAAAAAGGTAGAGGTCGATGACTGGAAGGGCGTCGTCAATCCCCTGCATTTCAAGCGCAAGGCCAAGCGGATCATCCACCTCTACATGGCAGGTGGCCCCTCGCACCTCGAGACCTTTGATTACAAGCCGAAGCTCGGCGAGATGCACGGCAAGCCGATGCCCCAGTCCTATACGAAGGGGCAACCGATCGCTCAATTGCAGGGCAAGAAGCTGAATTGCCTCGGCCCCCAGCACCCCTTCAAGAAATTTGGCAAGAGTGGGCAGTCTATCTGCGAGATCTTTCCGCACATCGGCTCTGTTGCTGACGAGCTCTGTATTGTCAGGTCGCTGAGGACGAAGGCCATCAACCATGATCCGGCTCACACCTTCATGAACACCGGATCGGTCATTCCCGGGCGGCCCTCGATGGGCTCCTGGCTCCTCTACGGGCTGGGCGCGGACACCGATGAGCTTCCCGGATTTGTGGTAATGACCTCCTCCGGGGGTGGACAGGATCAACCCATCGCAGCACGCCAGTGGCACAGTGGCTTCCTGCCTTCCCGGTTCCAGGGCGTGCAATTCAACTCAAAGGGTGATCCCGTCCACTATGTGAAGAATCCCGCCGGCGTCTCCCGGGAAACCCAGGGAGATCTTCTCAATACCATCAACGGACTCAACAACCTGCTGGGAAAAAGACAGAATGATCCTGAGATCGCTACCCGCATCGCGCAGTATGAGATGGCTTTCAAGATGCAGGCTTCCGTGCCCGATCTCGTCGATGTGTCCAAGGAACCAAAGCACATCTTTGAACTCTACGGAGCCAAACCCGGGGATGGATCCTTCGCCTCGAATTGCCTCGTCGCACGTCGGCTGGCTGAACGCGGAGTTCGCTTCATCCAGCTCTATCATCGCGGCTGGGACCATCACGGCGATGTGTTTGGCAATATCCCCAAGAAGGCGAAGCAGATCGACCAACCGGTGGCTGCACTCATTGGCGACCTGCGTCAACGAGGGCTACTGGATAAGACATTGATCGTTGTGGGAACCGAATTTGGCCGCACACCCATGCTCCAGGGTAAAAGTAATTCCGGGCAGAACAAGAATGTCGGTCGCGACCATCACAAGGAGGCATTCAGCGTCATGTTGGCCGGCGGTGGCGTAAAGAGAGGCATCTCTTATGGAAAAACTGATGAGTTTGGTTACCAAGCCATCGAGAACCCAGTCCACATGCACGACCTCAACGCCACCATCCTCCATCTACTGGGGTTGAATCATGAGAAGCTAACCTTCAAGTACAAGGGCCTCGATTTCCGTCTCACCACCGTTAGCGGTGAAGTGATGAAGAGGGTTATCAGCTGACACTAAAAAAACCCTAACGCCTGGGTCAAATACTGAAACCGATCCAAAACCTGCGAATAGTTAAACCTTAAAAAGCAACCATCAGTAACCTTCAGTTTACTGATGTCAACGAGTGCGAGATGGACCGTATCCTGGAGTAAATCGGTTGAATCGAGAGGATCCACC
>CAJWZY010000102.1 GCA_913050545.1 uncultured bacterium
TTAAAATTTCCGTTTATACAAAAAAGTGAACCATATAGTAATGATGATGAGTGTTCAGGACCATTAAATAGAATTCTAATTACGATTAGGCATGAATGAAAAATTGACTTAACTACTGAAGCTTTTGAGATCTTTATTGAGCTTAGTATCGAAACATAAAATGTATCAAAAGGCATTCTCTTCTTGCAAATAACTTTATAGCCTTTTTTATCTAGAAGTTTTGAAAGTGTTTTATTACTAAAATGATATAAGTGCCTCGGAACCTCGTACGCAGCCCATTTATCCAGATAGATACTCCTATCATAAGCATCTATATTTGGAACTGCTATAAATAAAATGCCGCGCTCTGCGAGTGATTCATCTAGATTTCTAAATAGTAAGTCTAGATCATAGGAGTGTTCCAATACATGCCATAGGGTAATCATATTAAATGAAATACCCTTAAATTCCTCAGATCCAGAGCCTTCGTAATATGGATCATAGTACGATGAGGATATATTTTTTCTTCTATTGAGGTAGCCTGAGAAGCTGCCATCTCCTCCCCCATAGTCAAGATGTTTAATGCTATTAGAATTATAGGATTTCAATAATCTATACTTACTTCTAAAAGTAATTTTCTGGACTAGTTTATAAATAAAATAGAGAAGGCCGCTACCTTTTGAGGAGCGCCGAGCACTCCGATCACCAGGTCGATGATGTGACAGCCCAGCTCAAACATGATGCCGCCGGGATATTCCGCCAGCCCTTTGCGGCTTCCGGCGCCTACCACCTTGCTCATCACCGTGTGAACCTCGAATACCTCTCCAAGCCACCCCTCTGCCAGCGCCTTGCGAAGAAAAACTATGCCGGGGTTGTAACGGTACATGTAGCCCATCTGGACAACCTTGCCCTTACCAGAGGCCGTCTGCAGGATCTTCCGGAACCGCGGAAGTGAAGAACCCGCGGGCTTGTCGAGATGGATATGGAGACCCGCATCGACACAGGCCTCTGCATGCTCCAGCGAATCACGAACCCGGGTCTCGACCGCAACGGCCTGCAGGCCCGGCAGGTTCAGCAATTCCTCCCGGCTCACCCAGCGCAGATCCTTGTACACAGCAGAAGAGCGGACCTTTTCTCTGAGCGCTTTATCCGGCTCACAGACCCCCACCACCTCGTATTCACTGCTCTGGCGGTAGGCCTGCATCTTGCCGGCGGCATGAGCATGGCCAACCCCGATCTGGGCGACCCTGATCTTTTTTCCGTCCTGCCCACCTGCAAGGGCTGGGCCCTGCATCGCGCCAGTGGCCAGCGCCGCTGCACACCCTGAACGGGAAAGAAAAGTACGCCTGGAATAATTGTCGCTCATCCTGCAAGCCTCCAGCTTGTATGCAGAAAAACAGTTCCGGCCGATCTCAGTGAAAACGGCCCGGAACCCCCTGCTCAATTACCGCAGGTATCGTATTCGCCGCAACCGAGGTCGACGGCTCCTGTATCACCACCACATTCAAACGGGCCGGGCGCAACCGGGGCATCGCCACCACTGAAAAGGAAGAGCAGGACAAAGACCGCATCGGTCAGCTGCAGGGCGCCATTGTCATCGGCATCCGCTGCCTCCAGGCAGGGTGGCTCGCCACCACCGGAGAAGAGATAGAGAAGCGTAAACACCCCATCGGTCAACTGCATCGAGCCGTTGGCATCGACATCTCCCCTTCGGAAAACAACCCCGGGCGGTTCGACAGCTAATACCTCGAGGGTCACCGCGATCGTCTGCGGATCGTTGGGGGCATCTGTATCGCTGACCGTGATCACCGCGTTGTACACTCCCGCCGCAAGGCCAGCGGTGTCGAAGTCCACCTGGTGGGTGGTGCGGGCAGCGTTACTGGAGGTCCCACCGGGGGGAGAAACCCGCAGCCAGTCGGCATCATCGGTGATGGAATACTCCAGCTCACCGCGACCCGAATTCCAGACCTCGAAGGCCTGCGCGCCAGCCTGCTCTCCACCTGGCACCTGCGAGTTCAGGGTCTCAACACTGAGCGCCAGCTCGGGAACGGGAAGCGGGGGAACAACTCCTCCATCATCGATCCGCCAGACCTCCAACATAACCAGGTCGCCACCATTAACGTCGACCAGCGTGCCGTTGTTCTTGCTGCCGGGCCCTACATTGGCGTTGCCCTGCAGCTGGTGAAGGCGGATATAGCCCTCGGTAACCTCGAGCACCGGGCTGTCCGGGCAACCCGAGGTTGCCGCTCCATCGACATCAAAGTTGACAAACTGGGGGTCCGGAGCAATCCCGTCACCCAGCGGCGGAACCTTGTCATCGAATCCAACCCTGCCGAAAACGCCGCAGCCGAGACAGTCCGGCTTAATCTGGCCGGTGGTCTGCTGGTTCTGGTCAAAGTTCTGGATCAGGAAGGCATAGTTGTTATTGCCCAGGGTGTTTGATGGGCCCTCGCCCCCATCCTCGACCACAAGGGTGTGGGCGTGTGGGTTGTCCGCATCACCTACCGCTGCGACGAAGCGGTAGAGCCCGTTCGGCAGGTCGATTCGGAAGACCAGCCCACTTGGCTGGATCCCGGCCTCGACACAGGGCAGATCAGGATCTCCCACCGTCTGCTCATTGCAGGGGCTGGCGAAGTCCTTCGCTCCGATGAAGGAGTCGTAGACGAGCTCCGGGCAGGCACCGACAAAACGGTTCCTGTCATTGGGGCTGTCATCAAAGGGACCGAAGCGGGCATAGCCGGCCCGCCCGAGGTTGCCGGGATCGATCTCATCGTAACCCCAACCCCTGATCTCCTCATAGGCCACCGCGTCGGCGCTCGAATGGGCAACAGTGGCATATTCGAAACCTTCATCATTGGGACTCGTGCACTGGTCGAACTGGACCCCGAATACAAAGGCTGCCACCAGCTCCGCCTCGGGAGCATCAGGGTTTGCATCGCAGGGTGGCTGGACGCAACCCAGGCGGGTATCACCCCGGACGACGGAGTCACAAATACCCTCCGCCCCGATCGACCCGGAAAACTCAGCCGAATCAAAGGGACATTCTCCGGCCGGCAGGGCAACAACGTAGACCAGCTCTCCATCTACTTCGGGGGTGAAGGTAATGGTGTTTCCTTCTACCTGCCCGCCTCCGTCATCAATCATCTCGAGGCCCGCCGGGAAGGTCTCAACAACCGTAGCCGGCCCGGCGATACCGCCGACTGTCAGTACCACGTTGATCTCGCTCTCAGGCTCACTCGGGGAGGGCGCATCGATCGTCCTCTCTACGCTGAGTGGCGCTCCGGCGAAATCAGCAGGAGGAGTGCAGGAAGCCAGCACCCTGCCGTCCACCAGCGGCAGGCCCGCGGTATCCCGTACCGCCAGCCTGACCCCGGTTCCACCACCGCGTTCAACCACTGCGATGAGCACAACGTTTGCGCCGGGCACCAGGGTGGCAGGCACCATGTCTCCACCTCCGTAGGCAGGAACTCCCCTGCAGACGGCATTGAGATAGATCATCGATCCGTTCAACAGGACCTTGACCCCGTCATCACTGCCCACCTCGAGGATCGTATCGAGACACTCATCGGTGGTGTTCTCCAGGTAGGTCAGGCTGTAGATGATGTAATCATCGAGAGGATTACCGATGTTCTGGGGAAGGTTGTAGTCAATATAGCCATTGGCATCGGTGTCGGCGGACCAGACATTCAGAACCCCGTCAAAACCGCCGGGGTTGATATTGGCGTTGACCGCGAGAGCCACCCCGAAACCACCGGCTTCGCCACCGAAATCAGGCAGCACCTCGTCTCCCTCCTCGAGAAGGAGGTTGGACTCGGTGATATCTCCGTCGCTGAGGTAATCGGTGGTGCCGAGCCGGCCGGAATCATCGCAGGCAGGTCCCGCGTTCGCCCCGAGGGAAATGGGGCCGATCTGCAGCATCTTTGAAGGACCGCCGGAACTTCTCAGGCCGCAGTCGACCGGGTCACAGGCTGCCACAGAGGAGGAGCTGGATTCGCATCCCCCCTCAGGGGTGATCACGGCGGTAAACTCGCCCGCGCCACACTGGCCGCCGGGCGACCTGGCCGTGTATTCGCTGACGCCATCTGCGTCGATGGCAAAGGTAATCGTATTGCCTGCTACATCTCCTCCGCCGGGCTCAACGACAGTCCAGCCTTCAGGGATTGTTTCAGCAACGGTGGTCGCGCCGAGAACATTTGAAACAGCCAGGCTGACCGTAACCGTCTGTCCGGGAGAGTACGGGGAGGGGCTGAAGGACCGATCGAGACCGACGAGGAACCCGCCGCCGACCTCATCCGCAACCTGCCAGAGCTCCAGCAGCACTGCGTTGCCGCCATTAGGATCGCGGGCTCCGCAGGCGCCCGCGTTCGCGTTGCCCTGCAGCTGGTGCATCCTGATATAGCCCTCGGTAACCTCCAGCAGCGGGCTTGCAGGCCCGGCATTAGAGAGATATCCGTCTTCGTCCATATCGATGAACTGCGGGCCATTGCCCTCCGGCGGAAGCTTGCAGCCGAAACCCACCCGGGCAAAGGTGCCGGGACAATGCTCAGCCTGGTCGAAGTTATTGACCAGGACAACGTGATCGTCAGAAACCAGGCTCGGAGGACCCTCACCCCCGTTCTCAACGAGAATACGGCTGACATGACGATTGTCAGCGGATCCGAAGGCGCCGACGAATCGATAGAGACCATTGGGGACATCCATGCGGAAGATGATGCCATCGGGCTGCAGCCCCACCTCCGAACACGCCGTCTCACGGTCTCCGACGATAAACTCATCACATTGCGAAACGAAGTTCTTGGCGCCGATGAAAGAATCATAGATCTCGGTGGGACAGCTGTTGTCGGCAAAGGCCGCGCGCCCGTTGGGAGAATCGTCAAAGGGTCCGAATTGCCCATAGCCTCCGCGCGAACCATCCCCGGGAACGAGGACCTCGTAACCCCAGCCGCGCCCGGCATCGTAGGCAATCGCTCCGGGAGATGAGTGATGGACCATCGTATAGGTCTCACCGGGGGCGCCTTCGACTGAACAGGAGAGATTCCTTGATCCGAAGATAAACCCCTGCACGTATTCCTGCGCACCTGCGGAGGCCGGCGCTGCCAGCAGAGAGAATGCCAGTATTGCGTTTACGACAAACAGCTTTTTTGTATGCATGTGAAGTTCTCCATCAAATACAGGGAAAGGGACTTACCAGTCCTCAGCCCCGGGTAATCCTGGGTTTGCCGACAGCAGGCAGGCAGAAAAACTCGCCCGCTCAGGAATCGTTACGTGACGATGTCAGCGCCGAGACAGCCAGCGCAACCACCGCCAGTATTCCGATCAGGCCCAGGACTTTAGCACCTGTATCCTTGAGCCCGTCCTGGTCGATAATATTCAACAGATAGCAGCAGCCGAGGATGCCGCAGGCAACCACAGCCAGCACCAGGGCAATTACTGCCGTTTTTTTAAAACGCTCTACCATGACCCCTCCCTGGTCGGGCAGGCAATGATCGTTGCACCGCTCGACCGTTTCATTAAGACCCGCGATTCAGAACCGCAACCACTATTGGAATCGATGCCAGCCCTACATTCAAGTACCGGGAAGCGGCGCGTTCTCTGTGCCGCCCGGGGCTCACTTCGCAGGTAGCTTCCTGATCCAGCGCTTGATGACCTTGACCGCTTTCTCGTCAACCTTCGAGCTCGCGATGGTAGGCATCCGGCCCTCTCCCTCGAGCATCATTCGCAACAGCAGCTCGGACTTCTTTGGCTGGCCGGGCAGGATCACCCTGGATCCCTCAACGGTAAAGCGCTTCTGGACAGGCTCAGCGTTAAGAATCCCAGCCTTGTCCAGCGGCGTATTGAACCTGAGGTCCGCCTTGGCCACCCCGGTCCCTCCCGGAGCGTGGCATACCGAGCAGTTTACATCCAGGTAGGCGCGCGCCAGGGCTTCGGCATCTCCCCCCTTGGCTTCCCAGTCGGGATAGGCCGGGTGATCGGCTGGCTTGCCGATCTTCGAATCGAAGACCCCAAGCTTTGACAGAACAGCCAGCTGGTTGGCATCCTCCTTGCCATAGTTGTGCTCACGATTCAGCTGGCGCGTATTCAGACCGAGAACGAACCCGGCTGTCTTGGTATGGCAGGAATTACAATCCGATCGGCTGGGGTAATACCACTCCTGGGAGCCATCCTTGCCGGTCTTGTAGCTGCGGCGCACGGCCGAGTCGAGCAGTTGTGCCTCGGTACGCTCCTCGTTCCACAGGTAGGTATAGCCATCCCAGCCACGGTCGGAGTGAACCATCAGGCGGGTCTCCAGCCTTCGGCCCTCACCGAGGCTGAAGGTCTTGATCGTGACCGTACCGACGGGAAACTGCCAGTGGCCGTTGGCGCTGAACTTGACCTTGCCGCCGACCGGCAGGGCTATGTGGCGGTCCTTGACAGCCCCATCAGACCAGAGAGGAACATTCAGATCGTAGGGAATCACCCCGGAAGCCGGCTGCAGGGTCTTCAGGTTGGCAAAGAGACCCGTCTCAGACAGCTTGCGCGGAAAGGGCTTGCTCTTTTTCTCAGCCACGGCGCGCCTGGCGAAACGGTAGATCCCGCCCTTCTGGAGATTGAACACCGTACCGAATTTCAGTTTCCTGATATCCTTCCCGGCAGGCCCCTCAAAGCTGAGAACGTAAACCTCGCCGGCCTCGGTCTCTCCATAGGCTGTAACAGGAAGCTGCGAGCGGGCGATCAGGGTGTTGGAGCTTACCTCCTTGCCGTTGTAGCGCAGCCCCCAGACGTTAAAGGTCGCGAAGTCTCCGTAGAGATAGGTCCCGTAGAGCTCGGGCAACTTCTTGCCACGGTAAACCAGCCCGCCGGTGATCGACCGGCCATCTGAACGCTTATATTCCCAGACCGGCTCGGTAAAGGGCTGCCCGGTGCTCTTGGCATCCTTGGCATTCTCGAAGGCATGCTTTCCTTCCCGGATTTTCCAGCCGTAGTTTCCGCCCCGGTTGACAATATCGATCTCCTCCCAGAGATTCTGCCCGACATCTCCCAGCCAGAGATCACCGGTCAGGGAATCAAAGGCCATACGCCAGGGATTGCGGAAGCCATAGGCCCAGATCTCTCCGCGGGTGCCCTCTCCGAATTTCTTCCCGGCCTCACCGACGAAGGGATTGTCCGGCGGAATGGCGTATTCCTTGCCGGGATCCTTCCTGTCAACGTCGATTCTCACCACCGTCGCCAGCAGCGTAGAGAGATTCTGACCGTTGGCGTGTGGATCATCGCGCAGCCCGCCATCCCCGAAGGGAACGTAGAGCATTCCATCGGGACCAAACTCGAGGCTGCCGCCATTGTGATTACCGTAAGGTTGCTCAACCTCAAAGAGAACCACCTCTGAACCGGCGTCCGCCTTGTTCGGGTCCTTTGAAACTTTCCAGCGTGAAATGATCGACTTACCCAGCACCTTCTGAGGCTTGCCCTTGGGAGCG
>CAJWZY010000103.1 GCA_913050545.1 uncultured bacterium
AGAGCTCCATCGCCATGCTGGCAACCTCGCAGAACTCCATGGGGGCTGACCGGTAGTCACCGAGGGGTTCATCCCTGGTCGCTATGGTATGGAAGGCGTGTCCACCTTCATGCAGGAGAGTCTGGATGTCCGAATGCGTTCCAACGGCGTTAAAGAAGATGAACGGCAGCCTCATGTCCTCGATGGGATACATATAGCCGCCCGGTGCTTTCCCTTTCCGGCTCATGAGATCAAGCAGCCCGTTTCGCTGGAGAATATCGAAATCTTCTTCAAAGACAGGATCGACAGCCTGGAAGAGAGTTCGTGTTTTTTCGATGTACTCCTTCTCATTTTCAAAGGGAGCCGCGGGGCTGCGGCCGAAAGGACTCACCACCCGGTCCCAGGGGCGCAGGGAGTCGATTCCGAGCTTGGTAATTCTCCTCGCTGTGAGATCCCTGACGGCGGGAACGACGATTTCTTCCACGGCATCGTGGAACTCGTAGCATTGGGCGGGCTCGTAATCAAAGCGGCAGAGGGCGCGGAACCTGTAATCGCGGTAATTATCGAAGCCCGCGTTCACCGCGATCCGGTGGCGCAATTGGAGCATCTCGTCGAAGATCTCCTCGATTCGCTCACGGTCCTCAAGACGGCGCCCGGAAATTTTACGGAAGGATTTTTCGCGCAGGGAGCGATCGGGTTTTTCCAGCAGTGCTCCGCATTGCTGCGGTGTAAGGGTTTTTCCATCGATCTCAACGGTGATGGCCCCCTGGATCTCCAGGTATTTTGCATGAAGCTCGGAGTCCTCGGCCTCAAGGAGAGTGTTCTCTTCCCGGAAGAGTTCGGCCTTGGTCTTTCGCCCTCGATCGAAGACAGAGTAGTGCCCCGAGAGTTTTTCCCTGGCCGGACTGGCAAGGTACTTGCGGTCGAGGCGGTCGTCGAGCTGGCTGTAGAACGGCACCACGTCACGTTCAAAGGAGAGGTAGCTCTTCTTGATCTCCTCATCCACGGTATCGCAGGTCATGGCGATATAGCGCCGGGCCTTGGCGGCATCGATCATCGAACCCAGCTCGCTCCAGTAGCGCAGGAAGACCTCGAGGTCTTCGGTCTCTTCCACAGGCATGTCGAGCAGCCTGTTGACCTGTTCTTCAAGAGCAGTCTT
Source organism: uncultured bacterium (assembly GCA_913050545.1). Lineage (GTDB taxonomy): Bacteria > Planctomycetota > UBA8108 > UBA8108 > UBA8108 > UBA8108. The sequence goes on from CAJWZY010000103.1 coordinate 1,139, forward strand.
GTCGGTGGGATCGAAGTCTTCCGGGATAAAGTCTCTTCTCGGTGTTCCGACATCAGGGTTCCGGGTAAGTTGCATGCGCTGATCCTCTAATCACATCCGGCCCGCCGGCGCTGAAAAAAAAAGGGGGGGCTCATGACAGTCAGCACGAGGCCCCCCTGGAATAAATGGCGCGCCCACCAGGATTCGAACCTGGAACCCCCGGTTTCGTAGACCGGTACTCTATCCAATTGAGCTATGGGCGCTCCTATTGTCTCGTCTTGAGTTTCAGGATATTAGGAACGGAGGCGGGGTCTTTCAAGGTTTTATTCCGTTCCTCCTGGGTGAGAGTCTCCAGCGGGTGTTGATTGCGCCGATGGGAGGGTGGCTGATATACTCCCGGGACAGTGCAATGGAGAACGCCGCATGAGTGATGAAGTCCCTGATTTTCTTGAAGACCTGAGCCCTGAGCGCTTCATGGGAGAGGCCCTGAAGGAGGCTCGAAGAGCCTTTGAGGCCGAGGAGGTCCCCGTTGGGGCCGTCATACTTGACGTTGAGAGCGGCCGGATTGTCGCACGGGCCCACAACCAGCGTGAGCTGCTCAGGGATCCAACCGCACACGCGGAGATCCTCGCCATTACCCAGGCCGCCGACTACTACAAGGCATGGCGGTTGACCGGCTGTGTGCTCTACGTAACGCTCGAGCCCTGTCTCATGTGTGCGGGTGCGATCGTCCAGGCCCGGATTCCAGAGGTCGTCTACGGGGCGGTGGATCCAAAGGCCGGGGCCCACTGCTCAACTTTCGAGGTGCTTGCCAACAGCTCAAACAACCATGTGCCCCGGGTCCAGGGTGGGGTCCTTGCTGATGAGAGCTCTGCCTTGCTGAAGGATTTTTTCAGGCAGAGGCGCCCGGGAGGCGCAAGCCGTGGCGATCCGGGCTCGACCAATGGCGCCCCGGGTTGATTTTCTTCCCTCCTGGAGGCAAAACCATCTCCAGTGTTTTTTCAGGCGTTCTTGACAAGCTGCCGGGCAGTTTCGCACAATTCGCGGTGAACCATTGGTCGAATGAATTCCAGCGGAGAGATGCCGGAGCGGCCGAACGGGATGGTTTTGAAAACCATTGACTTCGCAAGGGGTCCCTGGGTTCGAATCCCAGTCTCTCCGCCATTTTTTCTTCAGCTTTTATGCCGGGCAGGGGGGGGCTCTCTACCGTTCTCCAGCGTTGCTGGAATTGAAGATCGGTGTAGCCTGGAGGGATTGTCCGGTTCACCGCTTGACAGCGGCCAAGCTTGAGGTTTAGCTTCATGTTCAGCCGGGGCTCATCCTGGCTGTGTATTACAAGGAAACCGGGTTTCATTTTCAGGAGTTATGTTATGAGAGTAGCCGCTGGTGTTCTGATTCTGGTCGTCGCCGTTATGAACCTTATGGGTGGATGTACTTACACATTAGGTGGGGGACTTATGGGTGGGGCTGCCAATGTGGCGGATGATTTCTCGGCCGGCCTGCAAGAAATAGCGGATGAAAGCGAAGATCCCGAGGTAAAAGCAGACCTGGCTAAAATTAGTGCAAGTAGTTCTGACACTGATGAAATGAGAGGCGATGCCGGCAAATTTGTACTGTGGGGAGTATTCCTGCTTGTCCTGGGTGGACTGCAAATAGCAGCTGGTGTCCAGTTGTTCCGGGCCAAGGGGGCAGTTCTTATCCGGGCTGCTGCGGGGCTCGAGATCCTCAGTGATGTGGTTACGGTTGCCTGGTTCGGTACCTTCATCATGGCCGGCCTGGGCCTGCTGGCGGCGGTTATGGCGATCGTATCAGTAAAAGAATTTTCTGCAGCACCCGCTCCGGTCGCAGATCCCGCGCCAGCGCCCGAAGCAGAGCCCGAAGCAGAGCCTGAAGCAGAGCCTGAAGCAGAGGCAGATTCTGATTAGGCAGGGATAGTAGTCTCTCTCCCAGGAGATAGGACAGAGGAACGGCCTATGCCGTTCCTCTGCTCTATCTGGAGCCTCTCTGTTTCGCTCTCCAAATCAGGGCCACGCTTATGACAGGAGAAATCAGGCGTATTTTGAGTTTTGAGCCTCTGCGGGCGAAAAACAATTCTGTCATCATCCTGGCCTTGATCTCTTCCGCCCTCTACTTCCTCGTCATCGGGATCTACCTGGGGCGGTCGGCCGAAGACATCAACAGCACTTTTTCTGAATTCAGGCAGATTGCAGATGCCGGTTTCCAGGAGGGTGAGCTTCCGTTCGTCGGCTGGATCAAGGACAAGACGGACCCGGCGTTGCGGTCTTTATTTGCCAACCATTCACCCTTGCTGGGTATCTTTTTCTGGCTTGCCCTGATGGGGACTCCGTGGATTGTCATGCTGGTCGCCTCCGACCAGACGGCCAGCGAGCTGTCCAGGAAGCATATTCGATTTATCCTGCCGAGGGTTACCCGCCGCAGCCTGTTCCTGGCACGCCTGCTGAGCTCGTGGATCAGCTGGGTGGTGATCTCTTCCTGCTCCCTGTTCCTGATAGGTATGGTGCTGCTGCAATTCGGGGATGGAGAGAATAGAGACTCTGATTACATCCTGTTGCTGCGGATGATCGGGGTCCTGGCGATCTATGGCATCCCTTTTATCTCGATGATGGCCTTTATCAACACCTTCATACCAAACGCTTTCCTCTCTTACCTGCTGGCGACCGGAGCCTGGTCCGTTTTCTGGGTGCTCGGGGCAGCAGGGGCCTGGATCAGCGATGGGTTCAAATTTTTCAGTTATTTAATGCCGACAGTGGTGAAGTACCCGCTGCTCTCCGATGATCCACAGCGCTTCCTGCAAGGGGTTGGGGGAGTGGCCGCCTACAGCCTGGTTTTTGTTTTCCTCGGCAATCTTATTTTCAGCAGGCGGGATGTCTGAGGCATGAACGCGCTGGAAATCATACAACTCAGCAAGCTCTTCAACCGCGTCGCGGCACTTAACCAGGTCAGCTTCGAGGTTCCTGAAGGCAGTGTTGTGGGGCTCGTTGGGCCTAACGGTGCGGGTAAAACCACCCTCTTTTCGTTGCTGGCCGGTTTTCTCCAGCCCAGTGGTGGAGAGTTCCGGCTCTTTGGTGAGGGGGGGGAGCGGCTGACCCCGGGTAAGGGAGCCATTTCGATACTGCCGCAGGATGCCCGGTTCCTCAACCAGATATCGATCTTCAGACATTTTATCTGGTATGCAAGGCTCATGGGATTCAGCCCGCCGGAAGCCGAGGAAGAGGCCCGCCGCGTTCTTAAAGAGGTGGACCTGCTCGAGGCGGGAAACAAGCAGGGTGACCAGCTCTCTCATGGAATGCACAAGCGTATGGCGATAGCCCAGACCCTGATCGGTTCAGCGAAGATTATTCTGCTCGATGAGCCGACTGCCGGTCTCGATCCGGCCCAGGCGCGGAATGTCCGTGAGCTGGTGAGAGGCCTCAAGGGCAAGCAGACAGTTGTCGTCTCCAGCCACAACCTCGATGAGATCGCCGATATCTGCGACCACGTGGTGATCCTCGACAAGGGCAAGCTCATCTCTTCGGAGAACCTCAGTGAGTTTACGAAGGAGACCGCAAAGATCACCTTTACCCTCGCTGCAGAGGCGACCGGGGCGCTGCTCCAGGCTATTCTCGACCTGTCGCTTATTTCAGATGCCAGTCTTTCTGCCGACCTGAAGAAGCTGGTCTGCATCGTTGATTCCCACCACCTTGATAATGCGGACCTGGTGACCGCTGTGGTCGGGATTCTTTCAGCCAACGGACTGAGTTTCACGGATATCAGGAAGGGCTCCACTCTCGAGGAGAGATTCCTGGATGTCACCGATGGACAAGGTTGAGCGCTCTCTGCCCGCTAAGGGTATGCCTTGAGCCCCTGGTCAGAAATAACCGGCTCTCGGCCGGAGAGATCCTGTTCAACACCAAAGAGGTTGGCAGTAGCGGTTTCTATGGAATAAACTGTGGGAGTTGATTCGGGTGTCGTTTGCACTATGCGCAGTCGTCGGCAGGGTTGAGCCGGGGCTGCGTACAACCAGGGTGTCTTTCCATGAAGATGGAGCGTGTAGCGATGGAGAGAAGATTCTTCAGCTTGCCGGTCGGCCTCGCCCTGCTTCTCACTTTCAGTGCCTGCAGCACGATCGAAACAGAGAAGAGGGACTGGAGTGCCTACAAGGGCCCTGGCAACGTCTACTTCCAGCTGGAGGAACCCCAGCCGGTGGAGCTGCTGGATGATCCCCTCGAGCCTCTGAACCGGGCTGTGGGAGCGGCTAATTTTATTTTCCTCGCTTACGTTGTTTCCCCGCTGAGCAAGGCTCACCGTTTCATATTTCCTCCAGCGGTTCGCAGGAGAATCGAAAATTTCACCTATACCGTGGCCTATCCCAAGCGGCTGGTGGCGAATGTACTGCAGGGCCAGGTCAGGACTGCAGGGATCGAAACCTCCCGGTTTCTTATCAATGGAACCATCGGAATAGCAGGAATCTTCGACCCTGCATCTGATTTCGGGCTGGCGCGGCCGGATCCCGAGGATGTGGGGCTTGCCTTCGGACGCTGGGGCTGGGATTCAAGGATCTATCTGAATCTTCCCTATTACGGATCCAGCAGTATCCGGGATGCGACCGGCGAGCTGTTTAATTTCGCTTTGACGCCGACCTCCTGGTTGCCGGGTGGCGTCCTGGTGGCGAGTGCGTCCCTTTTCCAGGGAATCAACTCCCAGTGCGACCGGGTCGATGACGTGCTGAGAATGGTTCGAGCCTATCCTGATCCTTACGAGGCCTCCCGGTTTTTCTGGTCGATCCAGAGAAGTGCGCGCATCGCCCGGGTTGACCCGGGCGAGAGCAATCCCGGCAATGAAGAAACCCTGATGGCTCTCTACCTGGCTGTTTCCGATCGTTCCTTTCCCTCCTCCGGGGAGACCGGAGAAATCTTCGTTCCGGCAACAGGTAAATATCTTCCGTACAGCTACTGGCTTCAGCCTGCAAAGGCCCCATTGCTTTTCATTCTGCCGGGTCTCGGGTCACACAGGGAGAACGAGCGGACGATCGCCCTGGCAGAGATGGGCTACAGCCGTGGATTCTCGGTGGTGTCCATCAGCAGTTCGTTCCACCCCGAGTTCATGAGCGCTGCCTCACAGCAGGAGGTGCCGGGGTATCCGCCGGCGGATGTCCCGGAGCTCAGGAACGCTATCGAACAGGTACACTCCGACCTCAACACCAGGTACCCGGACCATTTCACCGGCAGCAGGGCGCTGATGGGAGTTTCGATGGGGGCCTACCACACGCTCTACCTCGCCTCAGAGCAGGAATCCACCGCCAGCAAGCGGCTCGGTTTTGATCGTTATATTGCCGTCAACCCACCGGTGAGTCTCCAGTATGGAGCTTCCCGCCTCGACAAGTTGTACTCGGCGGTCAATACCTGGCCGGAAGAAGAGCGCGAGGGGCGTATCGTGAAGACACTTCAGAAGGCGTCTTCACTTTCAGACCCCACCATGAAGGTCGAACCGGGAAAAGGGTTTCCTTTTGATCTTGAAGAGTCCATGTACCTGATCGGTCTCCAGTACAGGCTGATCCTGAGGTCGATCATTCATGACAGCCAGAAGCGCCACGATCTCGATGTACTGCAAACGGAGATCAACGGCTGGCAGCCGACCGCCTCCTATCGGGAGATCAGTGATTACTCCTGGATGGAATACTTTTACGCCTTTGTGTATCCAAGTTTTTCAGCGAAAGATTCCGAGCTGGAGAAGGCCAAGGACTTTTTCGACCGCGGCGATCTGCGCTCCCTCGAGAGTGTTCTCAGGAGAAACAAATCGGCCTTTGTTTTCACCTCAGATAATGACTTCCTGCTCTCAGAAGATGACCATGCGTGGCTGGATTCAACCTTCAACGAACGTCTTACCGTTTTCGAGGGCGGCGGGCACACGGGGAACCTCTATAAGAAAGAGGTCCAGGACAGGATTTTTTCCGCCCTGGAAGGTATGCAGGTTTCGGGTGAGGTCACCAGCCGCTAGGACGGGTTGGTAGAACAATGTATCAGGCTTTGCTCCGGCGGCGATTCTCCTGGCTGCCGGGAGCGGGAGGTATCAAGCAGGAATGACTAATCTTACCCCACCATGGGGAGCCCCGGAACCTTCCGGCGAGGGGATCTCCCGGCGCAGCGCCATCAAGCTCGCGGCTGCGATGGCCGGAGCATCCGCAGCCGGGGCTAGCCTCGGCGCCGAAGAGAAAAAACCCGACGAGCGAAGGGCCTCTCCCAGGCGCTTCAAGATGAAGAAATCCATCAACCTCTGGGCTTT
>CAJWZY010000104.1 GCA_913050545.1 uncultured bacterium
GATCGATGATCGCGATGCCGGGGTTCTCGAGACCTCCAGCGGCGCCATGCTGATCACGACCTTCACCTCCAACGCCTACGAGCCGATGCTGGCGGCGGCCGAGGCCAAGCCCGGCTCCTGGGACGAGAAACGACTCGAGAGGTGGCAGGCGGCGCACTACCGTCTCTCGCGGCCGGCCCGCAAGGCGAGCCTCGGGGTCTGGATGATCCGCTCGACCAATGGTGGCATCACCTGGTCCGGCCGCTACAGGACGATCGTCAACAGTCCACACGGTCCGATCGAGCTCTCAAATGGGCTCCTGCTCTATGCCGGCAAGGAATTGTGGAAGGGGAGCCGGGTGGGTTTTGCCCATTCTGTTGACGACGGACAGACCTGGAAGTACCTGGCGGATCTGCCCGTGCGCGAGGGCGACAACAAGGCGGATTACCATGAGCTTCACGCGGTCGAGTGCGCCAGCGGGCGGATCGTCGTGCATATCCGCAACCACAACAAGAAAAACGGAGGGGAGACCCTCCAGAGCCACTCCACCGATGGGGGCAAGACCTGGTCGACGCCCCGTTCGATCGGGGTCTGGGGATTGCCATCGCATCTCATTCGCCTCAGGGATGGGCGCCTGCTGATGTCCTACGGCCATCGGCGCAAGCCGCTGGGCAACCAGACGCGCATCAGCGCCGATGAGGGCAAGACCTGGTCGGAGCCCATGGTGCTTTCAGCTGATGGTCATTCAGGAGATCTCGGCTACCCCAGCACGGTGGAGTTTCCCGATGGCTCCCTGCTCTCGGTCTGGTACGAGCGGCTGAAGAACTCCCCGAACGCGGTTCTGCGGCAGGCAGATTGGCAGCTCAAGGACTGAACCGCAGACGGCTGGATCACTCATCCGGACGTGCCCAGGGAGCGTAGGAATCTCCTATGCCGCAGGCGAGGTAGCCCCCATCGACCACCAGGGTGTGTCCGTTGACAAAGGATGCTGCCGGGCTGGAGAGGAAAACGGCGGCACCGGAGATCTCCTCGGCCGTACCGAAGCGCTCCATGGGAGTGTTCTCGATGATCCGTCGTCCACGCTCGGTTCCCTCGAGGAATTTGCGGTTCAGGTCGGTGGGAATGAATCCCGGGGCGATGGCGTTGGTGCGGATGCCGTGCTTGGCCCATTCATTGGCGAGGCTGCGGGTGAGCCCCAGGATGGCGCTCTTGGCGGCTGCGTAGGCGGTCACCTCGACAAGGTCGACGAAAGAGCTGATCGATGCAATATTGATGATCGATCCCGAGCCCTGTTCCTTCATCGCGGTCGCGACAGCCTTACAGCAGCGCAGGGTTCCGGTTACGTGGGACTCGTGGACCGTGTTGAATTCCTCGAGGGTGAGCTCCTCGGTGGGTTTCTTGATAATGATCCCCGCAGAGTTGACCAGGATGTCGATGCGTCCGAAGCTCTCGAGCGCCTTGGCTGTGGTCTCTTCGACGCTCCCGTCATCTGTGACATCGAGGCTCTGTCCAAGGACGGCTCCCTCACTCGCAGATTCGCCCAGCTCCGCCACAGCTGTCTCGACCTTCTCGGCTGTGCGCGAGCCGATCCATACCCTGGCACCGGCCTCGAGGAAGGCCTGTGCGATCGCCTTGCCGATTCCGCTGGCTCCCCCGGTAATCAGCGCAGCCTGTCCTGTCAGATTGAAACGGTCACTCATCTTATTCCCTGGTTTACTGGTTTAGAGGTCAGTTGGTAATGGAATCATCTTTCGGCGCAGAAGATCAGGATCCTGCAGGGCGTGGCCCATCAGGTGGTGGAGGCCACATGGCCTCCTGTATCTTCTCGAGGCTGACGCCCAGCAGTTTGCCGGCCAGCTTTTCAAGCTCTTCCCGGGAGCCCTGGAAGTGGAAGGTTGCGTGGCGATGGCTGATGGATTCACCCTGCTTGAGCGCCCTGACCGGCGAGGCGCTCTCCAGCTCGAAAAAAGCATCCGCGGCAACCTCTGTGGTGTCGTCGCCGCCATTGTTGTAGCTCTGGAAAACATCGCCGCCGTAGGGCTTTTCCTGGTTGACCTGCCACGAAGAGTTGCCGTAGCGCTCCATCGTTTCAGGGACACTGAAGCGGACCACCGTGAGCAGGTTCTTGCCGAAGTCAAAGGAGCCGGTGAGGCCCGTGGTGCGCTGCTGGCTGAGACCGAACTTTCCGACCTTCCTGGCGTCTCCACGAAAGATGACGGCGTTGTCGATGACCTTCAGGCGGTCCTCTTCGACCTTGCCGAAGTAGTTATCGTTGTAGGGGGACTTGCCGTCTTCAGCAGGGGTTTTGAAGGGTGCGATCACAACGGCCTCGTCGGATGCGTTGATCATTCCAAGAATCCAGATCCCGATCAGGCCCGAGGCGGGATCCCAGTCAGTTTTCCCGGTGTTCTGGAGCTGGTTGTCTGAGTAGCAGCCAAGGTAGCTGATACCTGCCGGCAGCTGGATTCCGAGCTCGGTGCCCAGCTCCGCCGATGGTATCAACCCGATTTCGCGGGTGACGTTAACCTGGAAGGTCACTCCCCGCAGGTTGGTGACCTCCATCTCCCTGTGCAGGATGATTCGATCGGCCTGTTTTTCTTTGACGTCGAAGGCGCCCTTGTCAAAGGCGGCCGGGACCTGCCAGTTCTCACGGGTAAGCTCTTTAGCCCCGGGGGGGAAATAGACCCCGTACTGGCCGGCCTCGGGACCGATCCAGAAGCGGTCAAGTCCGCCGAAGTTGTTGAAATGATCGTGGCTCTCTCCCTCCTCGATGGTTTTCCGGGGTACCAGGCCGGTTGACTCAACATTGCCGACCCTGGCCGTCATGATCCGGCCCTGGAGGCGGGGACTGACGATGATCTTTGAGCCGTTTTCACCCTGCAGAACGACCGCGTCGGCGGTGCTGTCGAGAAATTCACGGATGCCTTCGAAATCCGGGGAGCCTGAGCGGCAACCTGCGAGATTGAAAAGGCCACAGCAGAGAACAGGCAGCAGGAGGTGTGATTTATTCATGTCCTTGGTACCGTAAAATAAGGAAGGTTGGATTGGCCTCAACTGGATTTCAGTCCGAATGCGGATGATCCCGTCTTGCCTCGGCGCTGTCAACACGCTGCATCCAGCTTCTTTCTCTACTTGTGAGGGTTTTCCCCTGCTGTTAGAATGAAAGCCCGGTTGGCCTTGGTGCCTTCCGGTTTTATGAGGGCAATAAGGTGCTCGGACAACGGGTCAGATCCTAACGGAAGCAGCCCAGCTGGGATTTCCTTATGTGCCCTCACTCTATATCCGGACCCGGGCATTCGGACCCGGGCATCCGGGCTTCCTGGAGCGGCCGCGTTCGCTTGCCGTGAGGTTTTTCATCTGCATGGAATTCCCCTGTCGGTTAGAATCTCGTTTTCAAGGTGCGAATTGAAACTGTTCACGCAGAGTAGCCATTTCTGCTGAATTTGAGGAAGCTGATGAAATACGAAGTCATCGCCCGCAGGTACCGGCCCCGGCAATTCGAGGAGGTGGTCGGGCAGGAATCCATAGCCCGGACTCTCAGAGGCGGAATCCTCCAGGAGCGAATGGCCCACGCTTACCTTTTCGCCGGGCCCAGGGGGGTTGGCAAGACCTCTATGGCGAGGATTTTTTCCAAGGCAATCAATTGCCCCACTGCCCTCGATCGTAGCCGGCCTGAGAAAGATTGGGCGCGTCCCTGCGAGAAGTGCACGGTCTGCGATGCCGTTCACACGGGCCAGGATATCGATGTGATCGAGCTCGACGGCGCCTCCCACAGGGGAATCGAGGATATTCGTTCCATCATCGAGGGTGTAAACCGGCCCGCCTCCCGCGGCAATTACAAGATCTACCTCATCGACGAGGTCCATATGCTGACCCGTGAGGCCTTCAATGCCCTGCTGAAGACCCTCGAGGAGCCGCCGGCGCATGTAAAGTTCATCTTTGCCACCACCGAAGCCCACAAGATTCCCGACACCGTGCTGTCGCGTTGCCAGCGCTTTGATTTTCAGCCGATCCGCGAAGGCGATACCGTCAAGCGGCTCGAGCAGATCTGCAAGGCGGAAAAGCGAAAGGTTGCCGGGGACCTGCTGGGCAAGATCGCACGTTATTCACGCGGCGGGATGAGAGATTCCCAGACTCTCCTCGACCAGCTGATGACCTATTGTGATGGAGATCTCACCGAAGAGGGGCTTGACCAGCTCACCGGAAGGGTTTCGATTTCTGAGCTTGAGGGAATCCTGGCAGGACTGGTCGGAGGTGATGCAGCAGGGGTCCTTTCGGCTGTGAGGACCTGTCTGCAGGCCGGTGCCGATCCCCTGGTGCTGGTGGAGCAGATTATCGAGCAACTGCACGGTGAGCTGGTAAGGGTCCTGACCGAGGGTGGTGCGGGGGAGGGCACCTCAGAGGAGGACAGCTCAGCGGATTCGGTCGACAAGATGATCGGCTGCCTGCAGATCCTGTTGAGTACAGCCAGCCAGCTGAAATCTTCCGCCTATCCGGATGTGGCTGTCGAGGTGGCCCTGGTCAAGCTGGCCCGCCTCGAGGATCCGCGTTCCCTTGACAAGGCACTCGACCAGCTGACGAAAATGGAACACAAGATCGGCCAGGTTTCAGCTGGTGGTGGAGCTGGGCAGCCGGCCACCGGTGGAGGAGGCAGGGCGGCGGCCCCGGCTCCGGGCCAATCCTCCGGCCGCTCAGTGCAGCCCGGGGGAGGAGGCGCTTCAGCCGGGCAGGCAGATGTGCAGGCCACCCTCGCCACGGAACCGGAGTCGGCTGTTGCCGTCGGCGTGACCGAGCCGCCCCCCGAGGATTCGGTGGCGGTCGAAAGTGAGCCGTCTTTTCCCAGGCTTGCTTCGTGCTGGGACCAGCTCATCGCCACCATGGAGGAAAAGAGCACCAGTGCGGGAGTGTTCCTGCGCAACGCGCGACTGGCAGAATCGGATGCTCCCGGAGAATTCCGGCTTCTCGTTCATGAGCAGCTGAGCTTCAGCCAGTTGCAGAAACCTCACCGCATCGATGCTATCAGGGATGTTGCGCGCAGCCTGACCGGGGCGTCCTGGAAGATCAGGATCCAGCTGGGGGAGTTGAGCGAGAGCGATGAATCCGCAGCAGAGGACACCGCGGCAGAAAAACCCGCAGCAGAAGAGCCCGCAGCAGAAAAACCCGCAGCAGAAGAGCCTGTTGCAGAGGCGGGTGGCGCAGACCGTGCGGGGGATGATTCTGATGTTGAGAAAACTCTGAAGATATTCAAGGGCCGTATGGTTTAGGCCCCGGCTGTAACCTTCCAGGGAAATAGAAACGATGAACCAGAAGGGCATGGGTGATCTGCTCAAGCAGGTCACGAAAATGAAGAAGGACATGGACCGGGTCAACGATGACCTGAAAAATCGTTACATCGAAGAGCAATCCGGTGGAGGCCTGGTTACCGTTACGGTTAATGGCCAGCAGGAGGTCGTGAAGATCGCCATTGATCCCAACGCGCTCCAGATTGGAGATGATGGAAAGGCGGATCTCGAAATGTTTGAGGATCTGCTGATTGCCGCGATCAACCAGGCGGTTGGTAAATCCAAGGATATGATGAACGAAGAGATGAATACTGCCACCGGAGGCCTTTCGGCCGGGTTACCCGGACTTTTCTGAAAAGAGGAGCGTGGATTGAAATGGAATTCAAGAGTCCGGCATTAGACAAGCTGGTAGGCGAACTCCAGAAGCTTCCCGGGATAGGGAGCAAGACGGCTGAGCGGCTTGCCCATCATATACTGCGGTTATCTCGTGAGGATGCCCTGCAGATGGCTAAGGCGATCGAGGCTGTCAAGGAGACCGTTACCTACTGTAAGCGTTGCTATAACTTTGCCGAGGGGGAGCTCTGCTCGATCTGCGATGACTCCTCCCGGGACACCGGGAAGATCTGCGTTGTAGAGCAGGCCCGGGATCTCGCGGCTATCGAGAAATCTGGATCGTATGACGGAATCTACCATGTCCTCCTGGGGGCCCTGGCTCCACTGGATGGAATCGAGCCGGAAAACCTGACCCTGGATGGCCTGCTGAAGAGGGTAAAGGTTGAAGAGGTCGCAGAGGTTATCATCGCCACCAACCCCAGCTTCGAGGGTGAGGGAACGGCTCTCTACCTTCGCGAAATGCTGTTAGAGGTCGAGGGGCTTCGTTTGACCCGGATCGCCCGGGGGATGCCGAGCGGAAGCCAGTTCGAGCATGTCGGGCGGAATATTGTATCGGACGCTTTCGAAGGGCGTCGTGAGATGAGCTGAACTGTTCTCGTGGCGGGATCTCTCCCCGCAGGTTCTGTTTTTTGATCGGAGGATCATCAGATGAATAAACTCCTGCTTACCCTGGGATTGCTGGCTCCCCTTGCCTTGAGCGCCTGTTCAAATTTCGAGGCCGAGTGGGACAGGAGGCTTCACACCAAGGCCCTGGATGGCTTTGATGGTTGTTGGAAGGGGCAGTGGCGCAGCGAGACAAGCGGTCACGATGGAGATCTGAGGGCTATTGTTACCCGGAGCGGCGACTCCGATTACAGTATTCGCTACCATGCGCTCTATGGTCCCAAGGCGCTGCCGATTCCCTTTGAGTACACCCTTGATTCGGTAAAGGTGGAGCGTGAGGGAGACGTGTTCAAGGTGGCGGGAGCTATCGACATGGGGCTGTTTGGAAAATACAGCTACGACGGAAAATGCTCCGGAGAAAGCTACAAGAGCAGCTACATCTCTGAGTACGACCGTGGAATTTTTGACCTGGAGAGGACTGCCGCCGATTGAGGCCACCTGCTGTCGCGGGTGCTGCTCAGACGTCCCAGGAAACATCCCCGGCAACGATCGCATGGATCGTGCCGCCAGCGTCTTCTACCACCAGCTCCCCGTGTTTCCCCAGCCCGCTGACGGTTCCCTGCAGGCGGGGGCGTCCAGGTTGCTCGATACTCACCTTCCTTCCGGCTGCAGCGAGGCTGTTGCCAACGATCTCCCTGATGGGCTCTCCCTGCTGGAGACGTTCATAGAGGGGTCTTAGCTCGTGAAGAATAGCCAGCGCGATTTTCCCGGGTTCCTTCTCTCTCGGCGGGCCGGCCTCTGAGAGGCAGATGATCTGTTCGCTGAGCTCCTCCGGGATCGTGCTGCCCTGGCCAGCTCCCTGCAGGTCGATGTTGATACCGATTCCCAGCGCGACCCATGACCCGGCGGCCGGGTCCTTTGATTCAGCCAGGATCCCACCGAGCTTACGGGATTGCACATAAAGATCATTGGGCCAGCGAAGCTCAACCGTTTCAACGCCCAGGAGGGCCAGTGCATTCCGGG
>CAJWZY010000105.1 GCA_913050545.1 uncultured bacterium
TATCGAAGACAAGAGCATAGCCGGATTCTACAGCGAAAACGCCCCCCCGGGCAGTCCCTCGCGTAGATTGCTCTACTTCTCGCCGGTCATGGGAATCTCACGGAAAATCCGCGATTTTGAACGGTCGTAGTAGAGCTTGCCGTTGATGAAGGCCTTGAGGACAAAGCTGCGGTAATCGAGCGGGTGGCCACTGAGGATCAGCAGGTCGGCATCCTTTCCCTTTTCAAGGCTGCCAAGACGGTCATCGACACGCAGGATCCGGGCCGGGTTCAGCGTGATCGCCTTGAGGGCCTCTTCATTGCTCATCCCTCCACGGATAGCGAAGGCCGCATCCACATGCAGAGTGGCCAGGTCCCGGCCTGCGAGACCGGCCAGGGTGATCCCCCGCCGGTAAGGCAGAATCGAAACCATACAGCCGGCCCGCGCGAAGGCGGCGGGGCGCCGCACAGGGGCCATCTGCCCCTTCTCAAAGACCGGCCCGCTGGTGTTGAAGTCGAAGTCAGGTCCCCGGGACTTCACCAGCACGGGAACATTAGCCGCCGCCAGCTCGGCGCCCATCATCCAGGCGTCCTTGGGCTCGTTGAGAACCACGTCGAAGCCATACTTCCTGCTGAGCGATAAAACGATCTTCACCTCGTAATTGTTGGACGGAGAGAAGACCGTCGGGCGAGCGTTTTCCAACACCGCGACGTAGAGCTTCAGGCTCGAGCTGAGCTTCGGCTCGGTAGCCTTCTTGGCCCGGGCCTCTGCACGCTTATCAAGATACTGCTTCGCCTGCTTGAAACGCTCCCGCATGAGGAAATAATTGAGCTCAAGCTGCCGGGTCGGCAACGAGAAGTAGTTCAGCGCCGGCTCCCTGACCAGCATCCCGGCCAGGTCACCCCGGGTGAGCTTGATAACGGCAGAATTGGAGCCTCCCGCAAGCGGGCCATCCTGGCCGAAACCTCCGAAAAACGGTGCGGGGAGGGCCTGCACAGTGGTAATCCCACTGGCCAGGGCGATCCTCAGTTCGCGGTCCCAGGGATTCAGCCCGTTCTTCATATTCCCGGAGCTGGTCTCGATGCCGACTCCCATGGAAACGATCGAGACGAAGCCCGGACAGACATACAATCCTTCACCTTTGTGAACCTCGGCACCCTCAGGCGGAGTGATCTCCGAGCCTACCTCGAGAATCTTTCCATCCTTCCAGGTCACCGTTCCCCTGCGAACCATGGGACCTGAAACCGGAAGGACAGTAGCCCCGACTACGGCGTGAACCGCGGGCTTCTTCTCCTCTGGCTTCTTCTGCTCGGACTTCTTCTGCTCGGGCTTCTTCTCCTCTGGCTTCTTCACCTGGGCCGCCAGGGTGAGCGAAAGAGATACAGCCAACAGGGCAACGGAAAGGAATACTGGTAACCTGGTGTTCATCGCACGGCCTCCCCACTCAGCTTCCCGGTGGCGGGATCATCCTGGAATACTTTCTCTCCCTCGATATAGACCGAGAGGATTCTCGCAGAACCCGAAAGCGGATCCTTGTCGTAGCAGACGAAATTAGCCATCCCTCCACTCCTCAGGCTTCCCACCTTGGAGGCGAGACCGACAAGGTCCGCCGGAACCGAGGTGACACCGGCGAGAGCTTCATGTGGAAGAACACCCGACTTGATCATCGCCGCCAGCGGGAAAAATATTTCCCGGTGGCCCTCGAGGGTGTCTCTAAGGGGGACAAACGCCACGGGGATCCCAGCCCTCAACAACAGGCGGGCCGAGTTGACGTAAATGCTGGTATCAGGAATCCGTCCCATCCGGGGCTCGAGGATAACCGCGGTGAGCTGTTTCTTTCTCTTGATGAGCAGGTCGATGATCTCCGGGGGCTGCGGCGAGGTCACCAGGACGAACTGGAACTTCATGGGCAGGGAGTCAAGGAAGGCAAAGAGGTGAGCTATTGCCGCCGGGCTGCCTACCCGCAGGAAGGCCTTCTTTTCGCCTTTGAACAACTGCACCACCGGGTCGGGCGGCTTCGGCTTGGACGGTGGCTTGGGAGCCGGTTTCGCAGCCGGCTTTGCAGGAGGTTTCGCGGCCGGCTTCTTCTCTTCCGCTGGTGGTTTCCCTGCCTGCTTCTTCGCCTCTTCGGCTTTTTTACGAGCCTCTTCTTCAGCTTTCTTCTTGTCGGCCTTCTGCTTCAGGATGCCATCGACGGCTTTTTTCAGGTACTTGATACCGGCGTCATACCAGACCTTGCCGGAGGCAAAGCCCAGCATGAGGTAGGCCGACTCCGCCAGCACAAGCTCCTTGGCCTCTTTCTCTTTTCCAAGGGCCGGGCGGATCACGGAGGCCTGCCCGGCGATCAAGCCCCTGGTGTCATTCGGAACGACTGCGAAGGTCGTATACCCGGTCCTTCCCAGGCGGCGGTAGATCTCGTGCTTCAGGTTCACGCCCGAGGATCCGAGCAGCTTCCTGCCATCGCTGGGGGAAGAGTTGGACTGCGAGGCCCGGCCGGGACCTGACCTGTAATTGGCCTGGCTGATGGCACTGAGCGGATTGACCAGGCCGGGCAATATGACCGCTTCCTTGAGATCAACCACCCTGGCTCCGTCGGGAAGCTTCGCGTCTGCGCCCAGGACTTTTTCGACCTTGCCGCTGCGAACAAGAAGGAAACCGGGGGAAACGCTCTCACCTGCCTTGCTGACGATCCGGGCAGCCTTGTAGGCAACCAGGTCCTCGCCCGCGGCAAGAGCCGGGCCCAGCGCCAGCAGCAATGCCAGCACCAGCAGGCGAAGCCGGCGGCGATCTTTTCCGGTGGTATGTTCAGTGCGTGTTTTCATTCTATATCTCCAGCAGGCTCAGAACCTCTGGGGCTCCTTGCTGGTGTCGTAAGCTATCTTTCCGTTAATCATCGTCAGCACCACAGACTGGCGCGGATCGAGCGGATCACCTGTCCAGATGACGATATCCGCATCCTTGCCGGCCTCCAGGCTGCCCAGTCTCTTCTCCATTCCAAGGGCGCGGGCGGCATGAAGAGTAATACCGGCAAGCGCAACGTCTTCTTTCAGCCCCAGCCTCACCGCCATCGAGGCCTGGTAGATCAGCTCCTCGGCAGGAACCACCGGGGAGTCGGTGTTGACGCCGATCGTCTTGATTCCACCGCGGTACCATTCATAGGCAAGTCCGCGGAAACCACCAAGGCGGGTGTCCCAGCGAAACTCGCGCGGACCGTTCATCACCTGGATCCCCCGGCTGGCGACCTCGGGTGCCAGCTCGAAACCGTCAAAGGTTCCGTGGTCAATGACCACCCAGAGCTTCATCTCATCGTGCAGAATACGGATCGTTGACTGGATCAGGTGGTAGCCCTGGGTATGGACCACGACGGGATATTCCCTGTGGAACAGGCCGCGGAACATTTCCAGGCGGGGGTTCTTCACCGGCTTCTTCTTCGTCTTGTCAGCTTCCCATGCGTCCCAGGCCCTGGTGTAGGCCTGGCCTTCCTTCAGGGCATTGCGGATCAGCCAGTTCATACCGATCCTGGAGTAGCCAATGTCGCCGCCCCGGCGCTCGGGATTACCACCCTGGGCGATCTTGAGCGCCCCTGGAAAGCGGATGAGCATCTCGTCGAGATCCTTGCCTGCAGTTTTGATCAGGGTTCCAAAGCCACCCATATTGGTGCCGCTTCCTGGAATGAACAGGGCCGTCGTCACGCCACCGGCCTGCGCCCTCTTGAGAAGGGCATTGCGGGGAATCACGTTGTCCAGGGTCCTGAAACCGGGATTCACCGGGTAGACCATGTCGTTGAGGTCACCGCCAGCGATATGGGAGTGCAGCTCGATAAAGCCCGGAACCACCCAGCGCTCACCTGCATCGATGAGCTTGTAACCAGCCGGGGGTTTCCAGCCTGCAGGAGGCCGGGCAATGATCTTCTCGATCCGGCTGCCCGCTACAAGCACGACTGCACCCTCGAGGTTACCCTTTGTAATGGTAACGACCTTTCCACCCCGGATGGCCCATTTCGGCCCGTCGACAGGGTCGCCGCAGCTACCCGGCAAAGCGTAGCTGCTCAACAGGAGCAGAAAAATACAGCTCTTGCAGATTCTATTCATCCCTATTCAACCTCCCCTTTAAATTGCTCGACTGCGTGCACCAGCTTCCCATCGACCATGACGGCCAGGACACTGGCAGCAACGGAAAAGGGTTCTCCCGACAGGATAACCAGGTCTGCATCCTTGCCCTTCTCGATGGTGCCGACCCGGTCGGAAATACCAAACTGTTCCGCCGGAATCGAGGTCATCGATCGCAGGGCAAGGCGGGAATTCCAGCCTTCTCGAACCGCGTAGGAAACCTGCAGGGGCAACAACCTGGCGCCTCCTGCCACACGAGACCGCAGCGAGAGCATGACTCCAAGCCCGCTCAACTTCCGCGGCCAGTTTACCTGCTGGTTGTCCTGCTTCACGATCAACGGGTTCTGCAGGATGATGCCACCGGTCTTCGAGAGAAGGGTTCCGGCCAGCCCTGCCAGGTTCTCATCCTGCCGCAAGGCTGCGAAGCCACTGCAGAGAACACGGATCCCGTACTGGTCCTTGTAGAGAGCAGCCACGGCTGCCACAGAGGCTGCATTGGGAACCTCGACCAGCGCCGGGACCTCTCCCTTGAAGAGGGGACGGTAGGGCTCGTAAGCATCCTGCACCGTCGGAGGC
Source organism: uncultured bacterium (assembly GCA_913050545.1). Classification (GTDB taxonomy): domain Bacteria; phylum Planctomycetota; class UBA8108; order UBA8108; family UBA8108; genus UBA8108. The sequence continues at coordinate 4,665 of CAJWZY010000105.1, forward strand.
TTCTCCTTGAACTCCTTGCCGGCCACCGCGGCGGCTGCTTTCTTTTTATCAAACTGGACCCAGCTGTCATGGTAGGCCTTGGCACTCTTGAGCGTCTTGCTGGATGACTTGGTGAAATACTGCGCCGCATACGGCCTGATAAGCGCCTTGGCAGGATCAGCGGCGGCGAGCTTCAAGGCCGAGACCTGGCCGGCGCTCGGCGGGGTAATCAATACCGTGGTGATCCCTGCCCGGACGAGCTCCATCAGCGAGGGGTCGCGTGGATCGATGGCGTCGGCCAGACGGAAATCGGCCGTTTTTCCCGCACCGGAGCTGCCCTGGCCGGCTCCAAACCCGGGAACCAGCGCCTCTGCCCGTGTTCCAGCCGTTCCACCCGCATCAATCAACCCGGGAATCACCGTCTGGCTGGAGGCGTCTATTACCTTCGCACCCTTTACACCGGAGACGAGGGCCAGCCCCGGCCCGGCATATTCGATCTTCCCTTTCCTGACGATAACGACACCCTGGGAATACTCGGTTCCACTCCCTGTTACCAGGCGCCCGGCGCGGATAACTGTACAATCGGACGTCACCGCCGGAGCAGGATTAAAAACGAGCTCTCCATCTATAAAGACTGCCTGGACCTGGTTGTCAGGGCCAAGTGGATCTCCACCCAGGACCACCAGGTCAGCATCCCGCCCCGGAGCTATGCTTCCGATACGGTCAGCGACACCCAGGATCTCTGCAGGATTGAGGGAGATGGTCCGCAATGCCTCTGCTGGCTTCATCCCGAGACGAACCGCTGCAGCCGCCTGCAGGAGAAGATCCTTCACCTCACCATCGCTGGGGCTGTTGAGAATCACCCTGACCCCTGCCCGATGCATGCGGAGAATCGATTCCTCACGCAGTCGCCCCTCGATGGCGGGGCTCTGCAGGTCTCCGCCGGGCAGCCTCCCTGGCTGGAAAGCTCCCGGAAAGATCACCGGGACCTTCATCTTGACGAGCCACGGAGTCAGGCGTTCAGCCTCAGCTCCACCCTCGATAACGATCTTGATGCCAGCCGCGCGGGCGAGCTCGAGAATGTGATAGATATCCCGGGCCTTGTTGGCACGTACACGGAGGTGATCACTGCCGGCCACCACTGGATGGAAGGCAGAGGAGATCCTGTCGAAGCCCGGAGCAGCGGCTCTTCCCTTGAGGTGCTTCGCAAGCGAATCACCGTAAAGCCGGGCCCTGGAGATCACCTGGCGCAGGGCCAGAAACTCTCCCGAGCGGGACTGGGGAAGAGGCGGCAGGAGCACCTCGAAGGGATTATCAGGTGAAGCGCCCACCGGGGGAACATAAACCGAGGGCTGGATTCTTGACAACTCACCAAGCGTTACCTGCAGCCCGCTCGAAGAAGAAACGATCCTTCTAAGCGGATCCCCATTGGAGGCGGCAGTCTTGACGACAGCACCCTGGCCTGAAACAAGCCGCGTCCGCGTCCTGGAAGCTGCAATTCCCGGGGAGAGATAAACAGCGGTAACCCCACCCTTGAGAAGATCCCTGTTGTCGCGGAAATAATCCCAGCCATCGAGGGCCCGGACATGGGGTGACACGCTCTCGAGGGTGTCTCGATTGTCACTGGCCAGCGTGGTCTCCGCGTCGAGAAGACCGGGAAGAACCACGTATCCCTTCAGGTCGTAGATCTTCATGCCCTTGGGAATCACCACCTTCTGACCCAGGGCAAAGACCTTCCCGTCCTTGACGACCAGGTTCGTATTCTCCTGGATATCCCCTGAGATCGTATAGACCGTAGCTCCGCGCATGGCAAAGCTGCGACTGGTGGTCTCTTCGCTGCCATGGATCCAGGCAGGCAGCAGCGCCGCGAAGGCGAGGGCCATCCAGGGGCTCGCGGATGAGCTCCGTGCAGTTGTTTTTCGTGGAAGATGCATGTCTGTTTTTCTGTTCATGACGACCTGGGGAAACGCCTCAGAACGACCTCTCAGGATCTTTCAACAACAGCTCGAGATCACGATCCTTGCTGCGGTTATAAACCTCGCGGCCCTCGATGAAGACCCGCTCAACCCAGCTCCGGGCATCCAGCGGATCCCCGGAGAAGATAGCGATGTTCGCATCCTTGCCGGCCTCCAGCGAACCGATCCGGTGGTCAAGGCCCAGGATCTTCGCTGGTGTGAGCGTAATCGTCTCGATTGCCTCAGCCCGGGGCAGGCCGTATTGAACCAGCCGGGCGGCCTGGTACCAGTGATGATAGGGTCCGCTGCGCCCGAATGAGGGGCCCGAATTGAAGCTGGAGTCGGTCACCACCTGCAAGGCGTGCACGCCCCAATCCCAGCATCGCCCGGAGCTTGCCCTGATCACGGCTCAACTCCTTGACCAGAGGGGCAAAGCGCTTGACCGCGTCGTTGTGCTGACCTTGCTTGAGGCGAGCCTCGGCCGCCTGCAACCGCACCGAAACCTGCACCGGCGAGTCCCGCCACCGGTCGACCGCCTCCTTTCCAGACGAAAGACCGACCACCGCGGCAACCGACAAAACACTAGCCTGGT
>CAJWZY010000106.1 GCA_913050545.1 uncultured bacterium
CATTCTCCGACAGAACACCGCGGCGCGTCAGGATCTTGAAGAGGACAATGAAATGGGCGTGCACGGCCAGAACCAGACAGAAAGCAAGATAGCTTGCCCCGATGACCCAGCGCGTCTGCGTTTCACCATAGAAGAGCGCGGTCAGGACACAGAGCGAGGCAAGGCCGTAGCCGGCGCCAATCGCCGCGCGGATCATGTGTTCGGTGACAGGCCGGGCATAGGAGAGGCTATAGGATTCGCTGGCCTTGAGCCCCAGGCGGACACTGACGGGCAGGGCCACAAAAGGTATGACGACGCTGACACTGGAATGGAGCAGGCTGTGACCGGAGAGGTCCAGGACGAACCAGGCAATAAAGGCCGCCGCCAGAAAATCTGATAGCCTCAGAAGCGCGCGCAGGAAATTGCGGCTCACCGGATGCTTGCGCTTCTGGATTCGCTCTGCACCCGCAGACAGGTCAGCCAGCGCGCTCGGCGCCCGTGCGACAAGCTGCGGTCCGCGTTTCGGCCGCTTGCTATTGGCCGCGGGGGCCACATGGGGGAATCCTTCGGCCATCGCCTCGGTCTCGTTCAACTCTTCGGCATATCTGCCAGAACAGGGTCAAGACGAGCTTTTCCCGATACATGAAATTTCAGGCAAAACAGCCGAAACGCTCTTTGCCAGCAGTTCCTGATTGCGCAATCCATGGTGTGTTCTACCCCCTGATTTTGGCGCTATATCTTATCCTTATACCATTCCCGCGTCAGAAAGCCGTCAATTAGATCGCACACGAGGCCAATCTCTGTCAGCGTCTCGACATAGCGATCAGGGTCGGCCAGCGGTTTGAAGATCGAACCGGCCTCGAACTGATTGTCAGCCTCCAGCGCAAGCGTGAGATGGCCTTCCTCGAAAACACCGCGCAGCTTGCCGCCCTTGAAGTGGCGTTCCAGCGCGATCAGCCTTTCCATGCGGTCCGGCGTAAGGAGGGTGCGCGCTTCGACCTGATCGGTTGAGTAGACGGTGAACGCGTCTTCGAGTTCTTTGGAAACCAGATCGACTTGCTGCATGCCGTTCTTGCGCCCCCAGCTCCACCAGCCATCGCGCGCAATCAGGGTGCGGCCCAGGAAACGGTCCGGATAGTCGATATTCAGGAGCAGGCCCTGAAATGTTGTGACCGTGCGGCGGTTCTTGCCGGACCCCCGCTGTTCGGTGAGCTTGCACTCCACCAGCGTGAAATCTGCATTTGCGCGCTGGCCTTCGATCAGATCCTCGAATTTGCGGGTGTCGTAACTGGGCAGCAGGCCGACGGCCGTCTCCAGCAGCTTGATCCCTTTCTCCTCGTTGCCGGCCCTGAGCTCGGCGACGCCCGCGAGGCGGCAGAGCTTCCAGCGGTTTTCCAGGGGAGAGCTGTCGGGCAACTGCTTGAGCTGCTCGCCGTAATTCCGGGCGAGGCTGTCTCCGTAATATCGATTTTCAGCGCGCGCGATCTCTGCGTATTCACCGAGCAGGCGAACCATCTTCTGGTGCCCCGACAGCTCGGTGTTGTCCTCCGCTGCTGGCTTGTCGCCGGGAGCGGGTTGTTGGGGACCACATCCTGAGATGGCCAGCAGGACATACAGGGCAAGGTAGAGACGGAGAGGAAGGCGCATATGCTCTTATCGGTTATCTGACAGGCAGCCTGAGCGACATTCGCTTGTTGCCTCGGAGAATTTTAACGGGGATCAGGTCTCCCGCTTTTCGCTTCCGGAAGATGTGCACGAGGAGCTCGCTTTCGGTGAGTCGCTCGCGAATTCCATCGAACTCGATGACGATGTCGCCCTTGCGGAAGCCGGCGTCTTTCGCTGCCCGGTGAGCGCCGTATTGCCCGACATGCCGGACCCACAGGGCCAGTCCCTCAAGCCCTCTTTTCTTGCGGTCACCATCCCAGACGTCTTTCAGGCGCATTCCACCAAACCCCATACGTCGAAGCGGCCAGGTGCTCCCTCGCCAGGAGATATCAGAGCTCTTTCTCCAGTCGGCATCGAGCATGAGCTTGAGCAGGGTTGTTTTTTCAGCCCGTTTCACCACAGCCGTCAGCTTCGCCGGAGCTGGAGCGTTGTGGAGAACCCACTGGATGTCAGCGGTTGACAGGATGGGCTGGCCCTCGAGGGACAGGATCCGGTCCCCGTGGCGGAAGCCGGCCTCATGGGCCGCGGATGACGGGACAACATTTACGACCAGGGCTCTTTCAGCCGGGGAGAGTTGCAGCCCCAGGGCGCCGGGCAGGGGCCAGGGGTAGAGGATCTTATCGGGAAGCGGGGCCTTCTTCGACCTGAGAAGCTCTATTTCCGCCGCATTGATCATGTGGCAGTGCAGGCAGCTCTGGGCGACCTTGCCGCCGTAGTTGAGCAGGGGGGTGTACCTCTTGAGGGTGGGGTAGCGTTCGGGGGCCGGATAGCGCGGCTTTCCTCCCTGCTTGTCCGCAAGGGACCGCCGGTTTTCCGGGAAGCTTGCGTGCAGCTCAAGGGCGCCTTCGATCGCGCTCACGAAACCCTGCATCGAAATGTCCCGTTCGGGCTTCTCCTGGCTGGAGCGTGTTCCGTAGCGTCCGTAGATGGTTCGGTCCGCGTTCATGAAGAAGGCGGCGAAGGTGAGGTCGTAGTCGAACTGGAAGAGCTCCAGGTCGAGCGCGTTTCCCTGGACCACCCGTACACAGACGAATTTCTTCAGCAGTTCTTTCAGTTTCGAATCCCGGGGACGTGCAACCTGCACGTCGAAGCCTTTGCAGGCGTGTCACGGAATTCAGCGAAAGACGATCAGCACGGGCTTCGAGGTCTTGCGGGCGAGCGCGAAGCCTTTCTCTACATCGTTGTAGATCCACAGGTCCGAACCGCGCATCTCGCTGAGGTCGTCCCGCACCAGGGTGTCGCGGTCTTTTTTTTCTTCCGCAGGCAGCAGCCCGGAGCAGAAGAAGGCCGAGGCCGACAGCAGGAGAGTGAGTGCGAGTTTTCCAGTCATCTCAAAGCCTCCGGGGTTGGTTCCAGTCAGGATTCGCTGCAATCCAGTACAAGCTTACCAAACTGCTGGTGGTTCTTCATGCAATCAAGCGCCCGGTTTCCATCTCTGAGCGCGTAGGTGCTGTCGATGACAGGGTGCAGTTGGTGGCTCGAGATGAACTCAAGCATGGCTTCCAGCTCTTCTGCAGTCCCCATGGTAGAGCCGATGATCCGGAGCTGTTTCCAGAAAAGCCTGAAGAGGTCGATGCGCTCCGGCGCCCCGGCCGTTGAGCCGTAGTTGACGATCCGGCCTGCTGTGCGGGCGAGGTCGAGAAGCTTCGCGTAGTCTTTTCCGCCGGCTCCATCGACGATGAGGTGCACCTGCCCGTGCCGGGCGCGGAACTCCCTTGCCCAGTTTTCATCCTGGTAGTTGATGCCGCCACTGGCGCCCATCTCGACGACCCGGCTGATTTTTTCTTCTGATGAGGAGGTGACATAAACCTCCGCCCCGGCGGCGATGGCGAACTGGGCGCAGAAGAGAGCCACGCCTCCACCGATCCCCGTGATGAGCACCCGCTGCCCCGCCTGCAGTTTTCCCTGGGTGAACAGCGCGCGCCAGGCTGTCAGCGCGGCGATCGGGAGCGCGGCCGCCTCCTGCGCGCTGAGATGGGCCGGTCTTTCCAGGAGCTGCTCCGGGGTGGTCAGCAGGTGGGTGGCGAAGGTGCCGTCAGCCGGCATCCCCAGCACCTCGAAATCGCCGCCCTGCGCCTGTGGGTCATCACCCCATCCCTTCGAGGGGTTCACCAGGACCTTTGCGCCTTGCAGCCCGGCATCAACTCCTTCCCCGGTGGCGCTCACCACACCGGCTCCGTCTGAGCCGGGCACTGTCGGGGTGGTGGTGCCCGGGTAGAGCCCCTGGGTAATCCAGTAGTCCCGGCGGTTGAGGGCGGCCGCCTCCAGCCTGACGACGACCTCTCCCGGGCCGGGTTGTGGGTCCGGACGTTCCTGCAACTGCAGGGGTTGCTTGAGCTCTTCAAGGACGAGGGCTTTCATATTATTTTAACCGGTGCGTTCCATCAGGTAGTGGGAGACCTGCCATTCTTCTCCATCGCGAGATCCGAAGAGATTGGCGCAGGGCATGAAGAATATTCTCCAGCGGTGAAACCACCGCCGAGCCTCGCTGCGTCCGTAGGTCTTTTCAAGTACGGGCAGGATAACCCCCCGGTTTGAATCCATCCTGAAAATCCAGGCATTCGAGGTCTTTTCGTAATGGGTTCCAGGCCAGGTCCAGCCTTCGATGACGGACCTTGCCCTCGAAGATGCCGCTTCTCACAGGGAGGTCTCTTCTTTCAGTTTCCGGCAGACAGCAAGGGCGCTGTTCACTCCATCCTCGTGGAACCCGTAGCCCCAATAGGCACCGCAGAAGGAGGTGTTGTTGGCCCCGGTCAGCTCATCATGGAGTCCCTGTGCCTCGGAGCTCCTTTTGTCATAGACGGGGTGATGGTAGCGCAGGCGCCGGATCACTTTATCCTCGTCGATCAGCTCATCATGATTGAGTGAAACACAGAAGGTCTCCGGGGCATCGATTCCCTGGAGCATGTTCATATTGTAGGTGACGGTGGCGCTGCTGTCGTTACCGGGAAGCTTTCGATAGTTCCAGCCGGCCCAGGCCCTTCGGTTCCGGGGCAGCACGGCGGTGTCGGTATGAACAACGATGTCATTGGCCTGGTAGGGAAAGGAGGACAGGACACGGTGTTCCAGTTCACTTGGATCGGCGAGGATTTCGAGTGCCTGGTCGGCATGGCAGGCGAAAATAACCTCATCGAAATTCTCTACTTCAGAGTCCCTGGTAACAATGCTGACATGGTCGGGTTCTCTCCTGACCGTTTGAACAGGTGTCCGGGTTCTGATGCGGTGCTTAAACGGCATTGAGAGGGGTTCGAGGTAGTTTCTCGAGCCACCCTCGATGACGCTCCACAAGGGGCGATTGACGGCCTGCAGCATGTGATGGTTGTGCATGAACTCGACGACGAAACGTACCGGGAACTCGGCGAATTGGGCGATGGAAGAAGACCAGAGAGCGGAGCCAAGCGGAAGCAGGTAGTCCTCGAAGAAGGCAGCTCCCAGGCCATGCTGCCGGACAAAATCAGAAACGGTGACGTCGTCCGAAGAGTTGAGTGCACTGGGTGCTTTGCGATGAAATTTCATGATGTCCAGCAGCATCCCCAGGAAGCGGGGACGGGCTATATTGCGCCGCTGGGCAAAGATCGTGTTGAGGTTTGTGCCGTTGTATTCGAGCCCGCTTTCATCGCAGCGGACACTGAAGCTCATCGTCGTTTTGCGGGTGGGGATGCCCAGCTCGCGAACAAGGGTCGAGAAATTGGGGTAGCTGGCTTCGTTGAATACGATAAAGCCGGTATCGATGGAGTAGCTGCCGTCTTCCAGCTCGACATCGATGGTATGGGTGTGTCCGCCAATGCGGTCAGCAGCCTCGAATATCGTGAGCTGGTGTTCCTGGTAAAGCTCGCGGGCGGCTACGAGCCCGGAGATTCCCGTGCCGATGATCGCGATCTTCATCAGGCGGCAGTTTCCAGCTCGCTCTTGCCGGCTTCTTCCTGTTCTGACCGCAGCGATACCAGCTTATTGGAGCGCGCTTCATCCATCACGTGCTTGGGTACCGGGCGCAGATTCCACACAATTCCGAACCAGGAGAGTGTTTTCAGGATGCAGTAGGTCAAATCAATCTCCCACCAGCGAAAGCCCTGGCGTGCGGAGCTTGAGTAATGGTGATGGTTGTTGTGCCATCCTTCTCCCAGGGTGATGAGAGCGAGGAGTAGATTGTTCCGGCTGTCATCGGTGGTCTTGAAACGGCGTTTGCCGAATACGTGGGCCAGGGAGTTGATCGTGTAGGTTCCGTGGTAAACCCCAACGGTTGATACCAGGAATCCCCAGACGAAGAGCTGGGCGGGGGAGGTGGCGTAACCCGCATATTCAAGGAGGGCGCCGGCTCCCAGCAGGGCGCCGGCGAGCAGGATCCCTGCCAGCCAGTAGAAGTTATTGATGAACTTTAATTCAGGTACCTTCATCCAGTCGGCAACGTATTTCTCGTCGACGTCGTTATACTCGTTCGTCATGAACCAGCCCATGTGGCTGTAGAAGAAACCCTTCTCCCTGGGAGAATGACGGTCGAGATCGCTGTCTGAGTGGTTGTGGTGATGACGGTGGTGAGCCGCCCACCAGATCGGTCCCCTCTGCAGCGCGGAGCATCCGCCCAGGGCGCCGATGAACTGGAATACGCGTGAGGTCCTGAAGCTTCGATGCGAGAAATACCGATGGTAGAAGCCGGTGATGAAGAACATGCGCATCAGGTAGAGAAGCACGGCGCAGATCACCGCGATCCAGCTGATGCCAACCCAGATGACGGCGATGCAACCGGCATGAATGGCCAGGTAGGGGATGCTGCGGAGCCAGTCTACCTTGAAGATCTTTGAGTCATCGACTTCGATGCCCTTTGCCTTGTTCCGGGGAAATTCTTCCAGGTCCCCAGCAGGCTGGTCAGCCGCCTTGGCTTCTTTGAGGTTCTCCATCATCTTCTTCTCTGTAGGTCGAGGGTCTGCAGGTCGAGGAACAGTCATACAGCCGGCCCGTTTTCCGGACCTGAACTGTTAAAGCCCCAAGAGATTACCAGCAGATTCAGGTTGCGCATAGCATCTATCCCGGGTTATTCAGAAAGGAGCCCTGTGGGGCTTGCCCGGCCTATAGCTTGACGATTAGGATATACCGCTCAGTGGGAGAAATACCCGCTCGGGTACGATTATTCGTGGAACACGAGATTTAGGAGCGTATTCATGCTGAGAAGTCTTACTCTCTTCGTCGTTGCGGCAATTATCCTTTGTTTATCGGTATTTTCCGGTGCTGAATTAGCTGCCCAGGTGAAGCCGGACATTATCAAGAAGATCGAGGCGGCGCTCCCTGCGGCGGCTCCGGCCAAGGCAAAGAAAGCCCGCAAGGTGCTGATTTTTTCGAAGACCAATGGTTTTCGCCACGGCTCGATCGCCGTGGGAGCGAAGTCCCTGGCGATGCTTGGTGAGAAGACCGGCGCCTATACCGCAGTTCACTCCGAAGACGACTCGATGTTCGAGGCGGATAAGCTCAAGGAATTTGACGCGGTGATCATGCTCAACACCACCGGTGAGCTGTTCCGGCCGCGCCGCCTGCCA
>CAJWZY010000107.1 GCA_913050545.1 uncultured bacterium
TCCAGGAGGTTCACGCGACCCTCTATCAGCTCATGGGGATCAATCCAAAGACTACCACCGTGAAAGATCTCAATGGTCGGCCGCACTACCTGGTCGACAGTCAATATGAACCAATGAAAGAAGTGATCTGAGGAACCCAATCCAGGTTTGTTTACAGCTATGAAGATGAAATACATACTCACAATTGTTTTTTCCGGGCTCCTGCTCGGGCCCGATTCGCCTGTTGATGCAAATGAGCTTACGGCCCTGTCCGTTGGCCCGCCGGAGGCCGACCTCCTTCGCGGCGCAGATGCCAGGAAGCAACTCGTGGTTACCGGAGAAACGGCCGATGGGTGGTCGCTGGACGTCAGCTCAAGCGTTTCCTACGAGTGCGTTCCGGAGGGGGTGGTCAAGATCGACAGCCGAGGCTTCGTCACTCCCGTGGCGAATGGAGAGGTCGTTGTCCGGGTTGCCGCAACTGGCCAGGGGGACAAGCCGGTCGTCGGTGAAAAGAAGCTGAAGGTCGAGAACTATGTCGATCAGCCGGTTGTCAATTTCCCCAACCAGGTGGTCCCTATCTTCACCAAGCACGGCTGTAATGGCGGCGGCTGCCACGGTAAGAGCGGAGGTCAGAACGGTTTCCGGCTCAGCCTGCTCGGGTTTTATCCAACTGACGATCATGAATACCTCGTCAAGGAAGGCCGGGGACGGAGGATCACGCCGGCAGCTCCCGGGCTGAGTCTTCTTCTTCGCAAGGCGCTCAATATTTCACCTCATGGCGGCGGGAAACGATTTGGCGAAGACAGCTATGAGTACAGGATTATCCACCGCTGGATGAGGCAGGGGATGCCGTATGGAAATGCCGCGGATCTCCGTGTAGAGCGAGTCGAGGTCTTTCCTCCTCAGCGAAAAATGCCCAAGGGCTCCATGCAGCAATTGTCGGTCATCGCTTTTTATAACGATGGCAGCTACGAAGACGTCACCCCGATGGCCACCTTCGAGGTTAACGACAAGGAGATGGGGGAGGTCGACTTGAAGGGGCGTGTCCAGGTTTACGACCTCAGCGGAGATGTCGCGGTGATGGTCCGTTACCAGGGGCAGGTCGGCGTCTTCAGGTCTACTGTGCCTCTTGGTGTGGAGGTTACAAATCTTCCCGAGCCTCGAAACTTCATCGACACAGCCGTCTTTAATAAGCTCAAGCTTCTTGGCATGCCTCCCTCGGAGGCTTGTGATGACCAGACCTTCATCAGGAGGGTCACCATCGATATCGCGGGCCGCCTGCCCACAGCCGAGGAGGCTGAGGCCTTCGCAGGGGACGATGCGGAGGCGCGTCGCGACATGGCTATCGAGCGGTTGCTCGAGTCCGGCAGCTACGCTGATTATTTCACCAACAAATGGGCGGCCCTGCTGCGAAACAAGAAGAGCAAGGCGACCTATGAACTGGGCACCTTCTCATTCCATGACTGGCTGAGGGAGATGATTCACACGAACGCTCCCTATGACCAGATTGTCAGGAATGTCGTTGCCGCATCCGGTGACCTGCGAAGCAACCCCGGGGTTGTCTGGTACCGATCGGTAAACAAAACCGAGCAGCAGGTTGAAGACTCCGCCCAGCTGTTCCTCGGAATGCGGATCCAGTGCGCGAAGTGCCATCACCACCCGTTCGAGCGCTGGAGCCAGAAGGACTACTATAGCTACCAGGCCTTCTTCAGCCGTGTCGGCCGCAAGAAAAACCCTGACGGGCTGGCTGATGCAGAGCGGGTCTTTCACAACCGGGGCAAGGCCAGCGCCAAGAATCCCCGATCAGGAGAGACTCTTTCTCCTGCCGGTCTCGGCGGCAAGCCTCTTGACCTTACGCCCGATTCCGATCCTCGCCAGGCTCTTGTCGACTGGATGGTGAATCCGGCCAACCCGTTTTTCGCCAAGGCCCTGGTTAATCGATACTGGAAGCATTTCTTCGGCAGGGGGCTGGTGGATCCCGAGGACGACATGAGGGTCACGAACCCGGCCTGCAACCCCGAGCTTCTTGAGGCTCTGGCGAAATCGTTTATCGACAGCAAGTTTGATCTCAAGAATCTTGTACGGACGATCTGTCAGTCAAAGATCTACCAGTTGAGCTCTATTCCCAACGAGCACAATGTCCGGGACAAGCAGAATTTTTCCCGTTTCTATCCGCGCCGGCTCAATGCCGAGGTGCTCTATGACGCGCTCAACCAGGTGACCAAGTCGCAGGGCGGCTTTGGCGGCGTTCCTTCTGACACCAGGGCCATTCAATTGCCCGATGCCGGCCAGAAGAACTACTTCCTGACCGTCTTTGGCAAGCCGATGGCCGACAGCGCCTGTGAATGCGAACGCTCAAACGATGCGAACCTGGCCCAGAGCCTCCATCTGCTGAACTCCAAGGAGGTGCTCGGGAAAATTTCAAATAAGGATGGCCGGGCCGGGCTCCTGAGCCGTGACGATAAGCGTACCGAGCAGGAAAAACTTCGTGAGCTCTACCTCTGGTTCTATTCCCGGGAGCCTCAGAGTGAAGAAGTGAACCTGGCGCTTGCCCACCTGGGGAAGGGTGAAAAAAAGGCGGCCTATGAGGACATTATCTGGGCTCTCCTGAATACCAAGGAGTTCCTCTTTAATCATTGAGGGTTCCTGGTTGACCGGGGAGCCTGACTGTTCCCTTCATGTCTTCCTGCTACAACATTGCCCCTGTGATCTACTTCAACCCAGCTGTTATCGGCCCGGGCCTCGGTCTGTGGCGAAGAGAATTATGAAAAACAGAATCTTCTTACTCCTGCTTGCGTTGTTTGTCTTTGATGGAGTGCATGCCTCAACCGCCTTCTCTCAAATGCCGCAGGCCCGGCTATGGGGAATCTCTCCTCTTGGCGCGCAGGCTGGGAAGGAGACGGCCATCCGGCTTATCGGGGCGGACCTCGATGGAGTCGAAGCCCTTATCTTCACCCATCCCGGGATCAAGGCTGTCGCAAAGAGAAAGAGCGCGAGTCCTTATGCTGAGTTTCTCAATGAAGAGCCCGGGGTCGAGCCGGGGCTTTTCACCCTGAACATTGGCGCTGATGTTCCTCCAGGAGTTTACGAGGTCCGAGCAGCTGGAGATTTCGGGATGACGAATCCTCGGTGTCTCGTCGTGAGCTCTATGGAAGAAGTGCTTGAGCAGGAGGGCAATAACAGCCTGGCCGAAGCGAAGCCTGTCCCCTTTGCCTGTGCGGTCAACGGCTCCATCCAGGCGGCCAACGACAGGGATTTTTTCCGGTTCAAGGCTCCCAGCGGCGCCAGGGTGGTCATCGAGTGCCTCGCGTCACGCATTGACTCTCAGTTGCTGCCTCTTCTTACGGTCTACAACTCGAGGGGGATTGAAATCGCGCGGAGCAGGATCGACAAGCGGCGGGACGCCCTGGTCGATGTCGTAGCCGCGGATGATGGCCCCATGGTCGTCGGGATTCGTGATCTTTTGTATAAGGGGTCGGCGAATCATTTTTACAGACTGGAGGTCTCGGCCAGTCCGCATGTTGACACTATCTTTCCCCCCAGCGCCGTTGCCGGGAGCGAGGTTGAATTTCTTTTCCTTGGCAGGAACCTCCCCGGGGGGCAGCCGGCGCCTGAGTTTGCCTTCAATGGAATCATTCCCGAGAAGCTTGTTCGGAAGGTGAAGGTCCCGAGCTCGCCCGGCAGCTCCGGCGCCTTGTCAGAATCCAGGGACTTTGGACTTCAGCGATATTCGGATGTGCTCCAGCAGGACCTTGGAGCATCAGATGGAGCCTACCTGTGGGTGGCGAGCGACCCGGTCTTTTCTGAGGCGGAGCCGAATAATTTACCGGGCAAGGCTACGGCTTTGAAGATCCCGTGCGAGGCGGCGGGGCGCTTCTATCCCAGGGGCGACCGAGACTGGTTTGAATTTGCGGCCGAGGAGGATGGGGTCTTCAAGGTGGAGGTCAGGTCGCAGCGTCTCGGGCTGGGGACCGACCCGGCCTATGTGATCCAGCAGGTTCTCGCCGGCAAGGATGGCAAGGAGACTGCCAAGGAGCTCAAGTTCCAGGACGATGGCTTGCCCAATGTCGGCGGCGGGCACTTCGGTACGGTTTCGGATGATCCTTTTGGTGAGATTACTGTCAAGAAGGGTAATCGGTACCGCGTTCTCGTTCGGGATCTGTACAGTGACAGCCGCGCCGACCCGCGAAATGTCTACAGCCTCGTCATTCGCAAGAGCACCCCTGATTTTGAGGTCGTTCTTCTGCCCGGGTACCCGGAGTCCGAGGCGGACAATAAGAAGAACAAGCCCGGGGTCTGGGGATCTCTGCTGCGTCGGAACGGAACGGATCGCTACATCGCCTATGTAGACAGGAAAAATGGTTATGCCGGGGCGATTGATCTCGAATTTGAAGGCCTCCCGGAATTCATCAAAGGAGGCAAGGGGCAGATACCCGCGGGCAAGGGCTCAACAACCCTGTTGCTCCATGTTGGAGCGGAGGCCGCTGACTGGGAGGGCATTCTGAAGGTCTTCGCGAAGGCACGCCTGGGGGATCGAGACGTCCGGCGTGAGGTGACCTATGGGACGCTGCTCTGGTCGGGGCTCTCTAAGGCCAGGCTGACCTCCGGAGTCGGGATGGCTGTTTCCGGAACGGAGCCCAGCCCCTTCAGGATTGAGTCGGCAGCGCCCGAGAACGAGATGGCCCATGGCGGCAGCCTTGAGCTCGCCTTGAAGGTGCACCGGGAGGAAGGCGCGCAGGGCAAGATTACGGTTAACGCGGTTAATCTGCCGCCGAATGTCGAGCTGAAACAGTTCACCGTGAACGACAAGCAAACTGAAGCCAAGGTGAAGGTGACGATCAAGCCGGGGGCTCCCGTCGGCCCCCAGTCATTCCACTTCAGGTGCAATACCGAGGTTCAATACAAGAGGGGCCTGGCTCTTGTCGACGCAGCGAAGAAACGCCATGAGAAGATGGGCGGAATTTTGAAGTCTATCTCAGGCCTTCACACGGAAAAAAAGAAGGCTGCGGATGAGTCCAGAAAGAAGAAGTCGATGGCTGAGGGCAAGGTCAAAAAACAAACCGAGGCTCTATCGGCGGCAAAAAAGATCAGCGAGGCGGCCTCTGCCGATCTCAAGACGATGGGCGAGAAGTTGAAATCCGCAGAGGCGGCGATGAATAACAACCCTGCAGATCAGGGGCTGGTGAAAGCCAAAGAAGATGCGCAAAAGGCGGCCGAGGCGTCCGAGGCAAAGGGCAAGGAGGCTTCCGAGAGATTTACCCAGGTCGAGAAGACCCACAAGGCGTCCATTGATGAGGCGCGATCCGCGGATGCGGCGTTGAAGAAGGCGGAGGCGGAGGCCAAGGCTGCCGGGGAGAGGGAAGAACGGGCCAAGAAGGTCCTCGGCGCGGCGAAGAAGGATGCCGATGGCCTGTCCAATGCCGCGAAACCAAAGAAGGTCAAGGTCGGCATCTATTCGGTCCCGATCAACCTCAAGATCACCCAGGCAGCCTTCGCCTTTGAGGGCGAGCTCGCTCCCGGTGGACTGAAGGTGAAGGCGGGGCAGCCCGTGGATCTTCCGGTCAAGCTCCAGCGGCTCTATGGTTTCAATGAAGAGGTGAAGATCAAGGCTGTCCTTAAAGATGTCAAGGGCGTCAAGATTGCAGATGCCGCGGTGGGCAAGGGCAAGCCGGATTCCCTGTTGAAGATCCAGGTCGAGAAGGCCGCTCCTCCCGGGAAGTATGATATCGAGCTCCAGGCTACTGGTAAGTTCGGCAGCGCAAACCACACGGTTAAAGGCAAGTTCCAGCTCGTTATCGAGGCACCCGAAGAACCCAAGAAGGTGGAAGAAAAGAAATAATATGCGCTCGACTCTATCTCGCTCATCAGTGATTTACAGACCGCTTTTGTTGGTGTCCGTTCTCCTTCTGGCCCAGGGGACCCTGGCTGCCCAGGAGGCCATCTCGATTGAAAAGGTCGATCGTAAAGAGCCGGTTTTATTTCAAAACGAGATTCTTCCTATGCTGAGGTCGAATTGTGTCGCTTGCCATTCTTCTACCAAGGCGCGAGGGGACGTCAACCTGGAGTCTGTCAAGGCGATCCTCCTCGATGAGAATACGGATCTTCACCGGGGCAGGTACCGCCTGGCCTCCCTTCCAAAATGGTTTCACGAGCTCGACGGTTTCTTCCAGCCAACGGCCGGGAACGTCTTGAACCTGCCTGGGAACTTCCGCAAGTTTACCCCCGAAGGACTGGACGAAGGCCTGAAACCCAAGGCCAAAGAGGCCGGAGCCGCGCCGCCGGCCCACCCCTTCTTTGAAGCCTGTGAACGCCTCAGCGCGGAAGCAGCGGTTCTCTGCCAGGCACTCGATGCGCGAGCGCTTGAGCTGAAACACGACCTCTGCGATGCGATTCTTACCGAGCTTCCCCGAAGACTGAAGGACCGGGGCCTGATGGGCTTTGACGATATTCTCCGGAACCTTGATGAGGCCCTCCACAGCAGCCGCGGAACGCAACTCGCTGAGAGCATCTGCGAACATTTCCAGGCTGCCCTGATCGATGAATTCCAGGACACTGACCCCGTGCAGTACAAGATCTTCCACAAGATCCAGGCTGCAGGAGGACTGCCGGTCTTTTTTATCGGCGACCCGAAGCAGGCCATCTACAGCTTTCGGGGGGCTGACATCTACGCCTACCTCAATGCAGTCACTGATGCCGGCGACAACATCAACACCATGAAAACCAACTGGCGTTCAGACCCCGGGCTGGTAGGTGCCTTCGAGGCCATCTTCGGAAAGAGAGAGAAGCCTTTCCGCCTGGCAGAGATTTCCTACCCTGAAGTCTCCGCGGCAGAGGATCGCGAAAACGAATTAACCATCGACTCCCACAATGCCTCTGGAATCGACATTGTCCGGTTTGAATGTGAAAAAGAGACCGGGGATGGAACAGCAGAGATCTCCTCCGCGAACGCAAACCACAGGATCACGAAACAGCTCTGCAGCAGCATCTCCAGCCTGCTGGTAAAAGATACACGCCTCGGTGAACGGAAGGTGCAGGCTGCGGATATCGCCATCCTGGTCAGAACCGGAAACCAGGCTCGGGATGTACAGGCGGCCCTGCGAGAGGTCAACATCCAGAGCGTCGTCAGCGGCGGGGGGAACATCTTTCA
>CAJWZY010000108.1 GCA_913050545.1 uncultured bacterium
CTACTCAAAAGCTGCCGGCGAATCACCAGTGTGTTTTGAAGCCGCGGTTCCAACCTACCCCTGGCTCATCTGGAACAAGCTCTCTGACCCGGCCGAGGTTCAGCGCTGGTGGCCCCAGTGTCCCCTCGCCGCCGTTCCGGCAGAGGGCTCCGCGCCACCGGAATGCGGCGGCCCCGCCAGCCGGGAGATCCTCAGGCTGGAGCCGCCTGCGCACCTCGAACACGACTGGCACTGGAAGAACGAAACCGTCAGCCGGGTTGAGTGGGTGATCGATGAAACCGAGGACGATACGATCATCTCCCTCACTGACCACAACCCGGCCAAAAAGGCTGCTAACCGGATCCAGAGGGCAATCTACTGGGCAAGTACCCTGCTCAGCCTCCTGCAGGTAAGCCGTACAGGGGCGGCCCCGGGCGAATACCAGGAGGACTGATGAACACCCCCCTGCCGCTACAGGAACTCAGCGCCGCGCTCGGCGCCTTCCCGAAGCTCCGCGTCCTCGTGCTTGGAGACCTGTTCCTCGATGAGTACCTCGAGGGGGAGATGTTCGAGATCTCCAGGGAGGGCCCCATCCCGGTGGTGAAGCTTGCTTCCCGCGTTCGCACGGCGGGAGCCGCCGGCAACCTGGCCTGCTCGCTGAAGAATCTCGGAGCCCAGGTGTCTGTTCTCAGCCTTGTCGGCGAAGACCCCGCCGGAGAGGAGCTGCTCAGGCAGCTCGAAAAGAAAAACATCGGTACCGAGTCCATCATCCGCCTGCCATCAAAACCGACCCTGACCTATACGAAGATTCGCGCCCGGGTGGCCAATGCCCCGTCGAGGGAGATTCTCAGGCTGGATGTGCTCCCCGAAGAACCCATCGACAACTCCCTCGAAGACAGGGTTCTTTCTGTGCTCGGGGCGGTAGCCAGCGAGCTGGACGCGATCATTGTCCTCGACCAGGTCCACCACCTGGTAACCCGGAGAATTCTCGATGAGCTGCCGGAGATAGCGGCTGCTCACAGGCTCTTCCTCCAGGGAAGCTCCCGCGAGCGATTGGCCGAATTCCATGACTTCAACCTTGTCATACCCAACGACCAGGAGGCCCGTGAAGCGCTGGGAATCCCCGGGGAGAAGCTCCCTGCCGGGGAGCTGGCCGGGAAGCTGAAGCAACAGGGGGGCCACAAGGAGATTCTGCTGACCCTTGGACCCGACGGCATGGCGGCACTGGGCGAAAACCGCGAGGAGGCCATCCTCCTGCCGAGCCTGGCCGGGGAGGTGGTCGATGTTACCGGGGCCGGAGACGCGGTCTCATCCGCTGTCCTGCTTGGCAGGCTGGCGGGGTGGGATCTTCACTCAGCCGCCTCGGTGGCCAGCCACTGCGCCTCCATCGCCATTTCCCGCGCGGGCACCCATCACGTCACCCTCCAGGAGCTGCAGGAAGCCCTCGGCGGGAATTGAATACCCGGCCGAGGCCCGGAAACAAGAAAAGCCAAGACCCCCTCGGGACCTCGGCTTTTCTATTTACCACCAGTCTCTTCACTTCCCCTCCGCCAGGGCGGCCACTCGGTTGAGAAGGCCATCGGCGCGCGACTCTAAGAAGAGCCGGTTGGAGTCCAAACCTCCAACCATGGGAAGCGCTGGTGTACCACCACTTGTATCTTCAAAACAAGGCGAGCCCTCAAGCCGGTTCCTGCAATCCCCGGATCTACTTCAGGCCTCTCCCGTTTCTTTTCGCTCTCTCACCCTCGTGGTTGATCGGGATCTTACACAGCCGGGCTGGATGCGTCAAAGCCTTATTCCAATAACCCTGAAGTGGATGCCGGAAAAACGGCCTGAAACGGCCCTTTTGAGAAAGGGTGCCGGCGCAGGGGAAAGCCGGAGGCAACAGGCCGGCGCACTGGAGCGGGCGGCTGAGAGATTGGCTGGTTTACTTGAAGAGGTATTCGAGGTCGTCCTTGCTGAGGTCTCGAATCACGTTGTCTGAGCCCGACACGATGGAGTCGGCCAGCTTCCTCTTTGAATCCTGGAGATCGGCGATTCTCTCCTCGATTGATTCCCCCGAAACAAACCGGTAGGCGAAGACCTTCTTGTCCTGACCAATCCGGTGGGCCCGGTCGATCGCCTGGGCCTCGACAGCGGGATTCCACCAGGGGTCGAGGATGAAGACGTAGTCCGCAGCCGTCAGGTTGAGCCCAACCCCACCGGCCTTCAGGCTGATCAGGAAGAACTTCACGTTCGGATCGTTCTGGAAGTGGTCTACGCGCCCCTCCCGGTTGGTCGTCTTGCCATCGAGGTATTCGTAGACCTTCCCCTGGCTGTCAAGCTCCTTGCGCAGAAGCGCCAGCAGGGAGGTGAACTGGGAAAAGATCAGCACCTTGTGACCCTCGTCCTCAACCTCGTTCAGCATCGACAGGAGGGCCTTGAATTTTCCTGAGCTGTGCTTGGCGTACTCGTCATCGATCAGGCCCGGATGGCAGGCGGCCTGCCGCAACCGTAAAAGGGCCTCGAGAATATGGAGCTTCGACCGCGCCACACCATGCAGGGCGACCTTGTTGAGAATATTGCTCTTCGTGGCCCGCTTGAGCTTGTTGTAGATCTTCTTCTGCTCGGCCTCCATCTCGCAGGTGATCGTTTCCTCAATTTTCTCCGGAAGATCGGTGGCAACCTGCTCCTTCTTGCGCCGCAGGATGAAGGGACGCAAGGTGTCCCGCAGCCACTTGATGCTGGCTGAATCGGCTTCCATGCCGGATCCAAACCGCGTCTTGAATGAAGAAGCCGAACCGAGCATATCAGGGTTGAGGAAGTTGTAGAGCGACCACAACTCACCGAGATGGTTCTCGATCGGGGTACCACTCAGGATGAGCCGGCGCTCACCCTTCAATAACATCGCCGACTTGGCATTCTGTGATTCAGGGTTCTTGATGGCCTGGCCTTCATCGAGAATCACGTAAAAGAACTTCTTCGCGTGGAGTTTCGCGATATCCCGGCGCAGGGTTCCGTAGGTCGTCAGGACAATATCGTAATCATCGAGATTGTCGAAGATCTTCGACCGTTTCGGGCCGGTATAGGAAACACCCTTGAGCCTGGGGGTAAACCGCTTGATCTCTCGCAGCCAGTTAAAGATCAGGGACTTGGGGCAAACGACAAGGCTGGGACCTTCGCGGCCTTCCTTCTTGAGCAGGTCAATGAGGGCCAGCGTCTGGACGGTTTTACCCAGGCCCATATCATCTGCAAGGCACCCCCCCCAGGCCATCTGATCGAGAAAGCGCAGCCAGCCAAGACCTTCCTCCTGGTAGGCACGAAGCTCTCCCTCGAAGTCCTCTGATGGTCTGCAAGGCTCGATGCCCTTGAACCCGGCAAGGCGCTCGCGTTCGGCCTTGAAACCATCATCGAGCTTCGACTGGATATTCTCTGCCAGGAGCGAATCAATAACCGGCGACTGGTTTTTTCGGAAAATGAGCTTCTCCCCCCGCAGCTCTCCCATTTCCAGCCAGGGCGCGTTCTTTTCGAGCCACTCGAACGGAAGCACTCCAATCTGCCCTTTTCCAAGGGTGACCCAGCGGCTGTCATCTTTAATCGCACTGATCAGGGCGGGTAAGCCCACCTTCAGGTCATCAAAATGAACCGTGACCTCGAGCTCGATCAGGTCCGGCTCGGTCTTGACGTTCACCTCCATATCGGTGGGTGGACGGAAGGGGATCCCCTTGCCGGTGATGAGCCAGTTGCGCTCAAAAAGCTCGGGAACCACGTTCAGGAGCTTGTCTTCATCAAGGGAGACCACGTGGGTCTCCGGATTGTACCCAACACCCAGCCCTATCAGTCCAATTGACTGGGCGCCCTCCTGCTCGAGGTCGCGCACCACGACATGCCTGGTCCTTGAGGAGAAGAAACACCTTCCCGCGCGTTTTGTCCGAACACTGTCATCCTTGCCATAGCGGAAGATCACCTCGCCGATGACTCCCTGGTGGGCCTGCTCGAGCTTGAGCTCCGGCCTGGGCGCTTCATCGCGAACCAACTTAATCCCCAGGTTGGCCGGGCCGCGAAGCGGGGGAAGAGTCGTAGATCGCTCGAACACCTTGTAGAGTTTTCCCAGGGCCCGCCTCGAGACCCGCTGGTACCTGCCCCGGCGCAACGCGCGCAACCACGAGGCCGAGCCCATAAAGTCAATCTCGGTAAGCCGGCCTGATTTTCTTACCAGGTACCCCTTTTCCCCATCCGCCACGAGCAATGCATGTGATTCGAACGGCAGCTGGTGGTTATCCCGGACAAATCTCCCGGTCAGGTGGTACTCACCCGAGCGATTACCGAACTCCAGGGAAAGCTGGAATTCGTAGGGATCGAGAGTTTCCAGTTCAAGCGGCATGGTCTGCAGCCCGGCACCCGGCTCAACGTAGACCCGGCCGGTCTCGATCAGGAGCGGAATCAGGCGGCGCCAGTTATCTTCACTCACATAGCAGGCACCGCTTCGCAGCAGGGCGGCCTTTCCGTAATGGTTGTTCGGAGCCCCCTTGCGGCCTGGGCGCGAACTCTTCCGCGTTTTTTTGCTCGCGGCATTTGCGGCAAGGGTGCGGGCCTTGGGCAGGCGCGTCACGAGGGTCGCGATCTGCCGGTCAAGTGGATCGGTCAGGCGGTTCACCAGCCCCCTGTCAGTCGAGACAGGAACCAGGTTGATGTCCTCGGCGGCCTCGTACTCTTCGGTGAAATAGTTGTAGGCGTACTTGACCGCTCGCTTGCGGTCGTACATCTCGATATATCCTTCTCCCGCCAGGGGAGCGAAGCCTCCGATTACATAAACAATGCCGTCTTCTCCTGCCGGCACCTGCGGCAGGTTCCTGGTTTCATCGCGCAAGGCCCCGGCGGCTAACGCCCCGTTACTGTTGGCGCTGTTGTCAGGCGGCGCACCGGAAGCTCTGCGTCCATGCCTCCTGCCCTTGGGTCTTCCCCCCCCACCCTTGCGTGAAGATCTCGGACCTCTCCCGCGGCCGTGCTTGCCATGCTTGCCGTGGCCACGCGGCTTTCGTTCCTCGCCGGAGGATTTCTCCTGTACCGGTCTTTTCTTCACCTTCTTACCGCCACGCCCGGCACCGGAGCCGGAAGCTCCTTCACCAGGTGAATCTCCATCAGCTGCCATGATCTCTCCTGCCGAAGACATGCCAGGCGGCAGCTCCGTGGGATCAGGGCCACCAATACCCTCCGCCCCCCCGGCAAAACCACCGGCGGGCTCAGGCGTATCGAATTGGTTCGTATCGTTCACTTTCTATTTTCTTTCATCTCTCCGGATCAACCGGAACTCAGTGAGCCCTGATTGCCGGAATTGCCTCGTCTTGGAGGCAGAATCCCACAGGGCCGGGGTCCGCAACACTTTCTGGACTGTGCCAGGTCTCTCTGCCGTACAATCCTGCCGGCGATTACCTGCATGGTCCTGCTGCAACCCATAAAACGGATTGGCTCGGTGCAAATGATTCTTCTGCTATCACTTACCGGTTTTCGAGGTCTCTGTCAGAACTGCGCGATTTCATGACCGGGAATCCGCGCTTCAAAGCATTGTCCGGGTAGACCGTCCGTCACTCGACGTCCCAGACCCTGCTTATCGAGACGATCCCCTCCCACAAGGATCACCACACCGTGCCGGAACACACCACCAGGAACACACCATTGCCTCCCTCAGCGGAATCGACGCCCGGAATGCCCTTGGGCCGCTAAGAACCGACCCCTCCGAAACGTCTTTATCCCCGACACTTAAGTCACTATCAGCATAATATATATCGGCCCGGTAAACACTTCTTATTGGCAAAATAAGCAGATTTCGCCGATTTGTCCTTCTTCGCGCCTACACGCCCACCTCCAACGCAGGGCGCCGGTCTCCATACTTTCTTTCAATCGGAATCCTGAGAGCTTGAGGCCTGATTTACTGCTAAAATCGAGTCTGTACTGCCTGATTGGACCTTTACTTGTTCCCGGGGGAACGTGGTGAGCTTGAACAGAAGGAAAACAAGACCGATATTCTCCCTGGTGTCGGTCACCATGCTGTTCCTGGTGCTGGGATTTCCCACCGTCGAAGCCCTTGAGGGTGAGCAGCAGGCCAGAAAAATGCTCTCCAGGAACGGGCGGGCCATCATCTGCGCTGTTCTCTCTACAGCTCAGAAGGCCGGCTCTGAAACCGGTATTCCATCCCTCAGGCAGAAAATGGAAGCCTGCAGAGTCTCCCAGGACCAATGCCTCAAGCTGCTGGGCAAGGATGGCTATTCACTGCGCTACCGCTACCGCTACTCACCCGTTCTGGCACTTGAGATTCGCGATGAAAACGTAATCACCCGGCTCGCCCAGCTGGCCTTGGTCAGGAGACTGCGGACCGACCAGCAGGGCTCGGCCACCCTGCTTGAGAGCCGCCAGATCGTTCGCGCTGACCAGGCGCAGGAGCTCGGCCTCAGTGGAATCGGGAGAATCGTGGCCGTTCTTGACAGCGGGATCGATGCAGATCATCTCGACCTCCAGGAGGGCATCCTGGAACAATATGGGCGGCATTTCCTCGACCAGGGTGCTGATACAGGGGAAGATTTCGACGATGACAACGGACATGGAACCCACGTCAGCGGGATCCTGGCCTCACGGGGGAACCTCACCCCCCCGGGTATCGCCCCGGGTGCTTCCATCATCCCGGTAAAGGTCCTCGACCGCAGAAACGTCGGCTGGTTTACCGACTGGGCGGCTGGCATCGAATACGCAGCGTCCCTGCACCAGGACGACAACGGCATTTCAATCGATGTCATCAATATGAGCCTGGCAAGTCATTCGCTCTATGAGCAGAGCTGTAACGATGCCCATGAAGGTATCGCCGGCGCGGTGGCGGCAGCCCACGAGCTCGGAATCCTGGTCCTGGCGGCCTCGGGGAACAACGGCAGCAACGACTCGCTCGCCCTCCCTTCCTGCATGAACGAGGTCATCTCTGTCGGCTCCACGCTCGACATCTCCCCGGGCACCATTTCCACCTTCACCAACCGGTCGGCCCGGCTCGATATCCTCGCGCCGGGAGAAAACATCGTCAGCACTGGCAACACCGGTGGAAATGCCGCGATCTCAGGAACCTCGCAGGCCACCCCCCATATCTCGGGAGCGATCTGCCTGATGCTGGAGGCCAACCCC
>CAJWZY010000109.1 GCA_913050545.1 uncultured bacterium
CATGAGCTGTTGAGCGAGATGACCTCGACGGTCTCTTCCGTTTTTCTCGGTCTCACCGTGGGCTGCGCGAAGTGCCACGATCACAAATACGATGGGATTCCGACCAGGGATTTCTACAGGATGAAGGCCTTCTTCTCGACGGTCCAGATTCCCCGGCCTGAGCCGGGTGATGGCTTCCAGATCGGTGGCTCTTTGTCGGCGGGCTTCTACCGTCCGGGTGAGAAGAAGTGGGCCGAGAATCTTCGCGGAAAGCTCGACAGTGATCTGAGGAATTCCAAGAAGTTGCTGGGTGAATTCATCGAGTCGCTGAAGCCCCGGCTTGGTGATGCGGGTTCCGGGGCGGCCATCCAGGCCGGTGGAGGTCCGCTTGGGAACAACTACGCCTTTGAGCCCCGCGGAGTGACCGATGGCAAGCCGCACATCACCGTGCTCAACAGCGATGGCCGGCGCTGGTCTTTCTTTACCGATGGAAAAGCAGCCGGGGTGGCGGGGACCCTGAGCGGTTCCAATAGTGGAAACTGGTTTGGCGACATTCCCGCGCCTGGCTTTATCAGCCTTGGGAAACATACCCAGGGGTCCGGGAAGCCCGGGGGGAATCCCTACAAGGGGGCCTTCGGGGAGATCCTGGTCTATGACCATCCTCTTGCCGAGGGGGAGCGCGCTGCGCTGCAGGAGTACTACGGACGCAAATACGCCGGCAAGTCCGCCGGTCCTGCCGAGCCTCCTCGCGAAGGCCTGCGCTACTGGCTCGACGCTTCGGACCTCGATGCGGACCAGGAATCAGCCAACCCCGCCTCCGGAACCCCTGTGTCGCGCTGGAAAGACAGGATCACCGGCCTTGAGCTTGTCCAGGTCGATGGCAAGCTGCAGCCCAGGCTGGAGATGATTGGAGCAGGGGCCGCTGCGGTGGGCTTTGATGATGATTTCCTCTCAGGCGCGGCGAAGGGGGCTGCCTTCCTGAAGGACCAGGCCGGGTCCATAGTTTCCATCTACAGCTCACGGCTTTCAGCCGAAGGCTATGGCTTCGAGGTAGGTGGCGGTGGGTGCTATATCTCCACGGCTATTAATCCGGCTGCCTCCGGGGGCCGCTCCATCGACAAGCTTATCGGGGATTTTTCAAACGGCTTGTTTACCTCCGAGGAGCGCTACCGCTACCGCTACCTGCGCACCAGGGACAAGTTCGTCAAGCAGCACCTCAAGCGACTGAAGCCCGTGGCGATGTCCTTGCGCCATTCCTATGGCCCACCCTATGAGGCGGGTGTGCCGACCACCCGCGTCATGATTCGGGGTGAATACGACAACCCTGGAGAGTCGGTAAAGCCCGGCTTCCTCAGCTGTATAACGGGGAACGATGAGCCGGCGAAGATACGCCTCGATCCCTTCAAGCGCTGGCCGACCCGGAGCCGGCGGATGACGCTGGCCAATTGGATCGCCAGCGGCAGCAATCCCTTGACCTCGCGGGTGCTGGTGAACAGGCTCTGGCACTGGCACTTCGGCCGGGGGATCGTCGCCACCCCAAGTGATTTCGGCAAGCTCAGCGGCGGGGCGGTGAATGCTGATCTTCTTGACTGGCTCGCAGACAGGTTCGTCAAGGGCAGGTGGAGTATCAAGGCGGTTCACAGGCTGATCTGTAATTCCAGCACCTACCGCCAGTCATCTGTCAACAGGGACAGCAAGGCGCCCCTGGCTGACCCGGGAAATACCCTGCTCTGGCGCTTCAACCGCAGACGGCTCGAGGCCGAGGCGGTTCGTGATGCTGTCCTCAGCGTAAGCGGAAGGCTCAACCCCGAAAAATTCGGCCTGCCGATTTTCCCACCTCTTCCGGGTTCTATCGAGGAGGCGGTCAAATGGGACAAGAGCAAGTGGGATACCCAGGGAGGCGCCGAGGGAAGGAAGCGCAGCATCTATATTTACCAGCAGCGCTCCCTGAATATGCCTTTCCTGCAGTCTTTTGATTCCACCGTCTGCGACACTTCCCGTGATCAACGGCGCAGCTCGGTGACGCCGCTGCAGTCTCTTGCCATGTACAATGGCGACTTTGTCTCGCGAGAGGCCGTTTTCTTTGCTCAAAGGGTCCTGGAGGCCGCCGGTGCTGACCCCGCGGAGCAGGTCGAGAAGGCCTTCCTGATGGCCCTTTCACGGCCTCCCTCGGTCGAGGAGAAGGCCCGGATGATTGAGCTTTTGAAAACCTCGGGGGGCGGGTCCGGGAAGGATTCCCTTGTTGCCCTGTGCCGGGTATTATTCAATACCAGCGAGTTCATCTACATCGATTGAGCAAGCCATGACAGAGAACACTCCCCATCCTGAACGTGCCGGTGGAGTCTCGCGCAGAGATTTCCTGTCGAGTTCTTTCAACGGCTTCGGCGCCCTGGCTCTCGGTGGAGCGCTGGCCGCTGATTTGAAGGCGGACGTACGGGTGAATCCACTCGAGGTCCGGCTGCCGCATATGCAGCGCAAGGCGAAGCACTGCATCTTCATGTTTTTCGGTGGCGGGGTCAGCCAGATGGACTCCTTTGAATACAAGCCCGTTCTCAACAAGCTGCACGGCAAACCCCTTTCGAGAATCCCCGAAATCTCCGGAGAACTCCAGGGCCGTCTGTCTTTTCCTCATGCCACCGTAGGCAGTCCTTTTAAGTTTCAGCGTTACGGGCAGTCCGGGAAGTATGTCTCCGACCGTTTTCCACACCTGGCAAAGCATGTCGACGAGCTTGCCTTCATTCATGGAATCAAGACCGACAACCAGAACCACGGACCATCAACTCTTCACGTGACCACCGGGGACCAGTTTCCCGGCAGCCCGTCTGTTGGTTCCTGGGTGAGCTATGGCCTTGGCAGTCCGAACCAGGATATGCCCAGCTACGTCGTCATCCAGGATCCCCGGGGCGCTCCGACAAATGGAGCGGCGGTCTGGAGCAACGGCTATCTTCCTGCTGCCTACCAGGGAACTCTCCTGCGACCGACAGGGGTTCCGATCCTGAACCTCCAGAGGCCGGCCGGGGTCAGCGCCGTGCAACAGCGCAAAGAGTTCGATGCCCTGAAGTGGCTGAACCGCATGCATCTTGAGGGACGGTCTGCCGACAGTGAGCTGGAGGCGCGAATCAGCTCCTATGAGCTGGCCTTCCGGATGCAGATGGAGGCGCCGGAGATCGTTGATATCTCCCGCGAGACGGCCTCGACTCGAGAGCTCTACGGTTTAAATGAAGGGCATACTGCCGGTTTCGGCCGCCAGTGCCTGCTGGCCCGCCGGCTGGTTGAGCGTGGGGTCCGCTACAGCCTCCTGGTCCATGGTGTCCAGATTGGTGGCTACAGCTGGGACGATCACGGTGATGTGAAGGGTGGCATGATCCGGCACAGCCGTGAGGTCGACAAGCCCATCTCGGGGCTGCTGGCAGATCTCAAGCAGCGTGGGCTCCTGGAGGAGACGCTGGTGGTCTGGGCTTCGGAGATGGGCCGTACGCCGTTTCGAAACGGGGGGCTTGGCAGCAAACCCGGCCGGGAGCACAACTCCTACGCTCTCTGCATGTGGATGGCCGGAGGTGACGTCAAGGGCGGCTCGAAGGCGGGAGAGACCGACGAGTTCAGCCTGCGCTCAGCCGGTGAGCCGATCCATATGCGTGATGTGCACGCCACGATCCTCAACCTCATGGGGATCGAGGATGAGCGCCTGACCTACCGCTACGCGGGTCGCAACAGGCGCCTGACCGACATCGGCGGGAGAAAACTCGAAGAGATCATCAGCTGAAGATCTTTTCGTTGACCTCGACTCCGAGCCCTGGTCTCGGCTCGACATGAACCCGGCCGTTTTCCGGCTGCGGCTCACCGTGGAAGATGGGCTCGATCTCTGCATCCGGCAGCGAATCCCAGCAGGGCATCGGGAAGTACTCGATCATCGGTATGTTTTTATTCGCCAGGGCGAAGTGCAGGTGGGTGATCCCGTAGGCATGGGGGATCAGGGTCACGCCGCTCTCGGCGGCCAGGGCTGCAATTCGCTGCCCCTCGGTGAACCCTCCGCATCTCCTCAGGTCCGGCTGGATAATATCCATGGCCCCCTTGCGGATGATATCGCGGAAGCCGAACCACGTGTATTCGTGCTCACCTCCGGAGATCGGGATGGAGGTTTCCTGGCGCAGTTCTGCATAGCCATCGAGATCGTCGGGAATCAGCGGTTCCTCGACCCATGCGAGGCCGTAGGGTTCGAGTCGTTTACACATCTTTGTGGCGTAATCGAGGTTCCAGCCCATGTAGGCATCCGCCATCAGGTCAATGTCGGGGCCAACGGCCTCGCGAGCGTTGGCGATATGGGCCTCGTTCTCGTCCATTCCCTTTTCACCATCCCCCGGTCCGTAGGGGAAGCGCATCTT
Organism: uncultured bacterium; assembly: GCA_913050545.1. Lineage (GTDB taxonomy): Bacteria > Planctomycetota > UBA8108 > UBA8108 > UBA8108 > UBA8108. Next base: position 4,362 of record CAJWZY010000109.1, read on the forward strand.
CATCGACCGGTAGCCCTCGGCTACGTAGGCCCGGGCTTCATCCTGCACCTTGTCGTGCCCTACCGGGTGGAGTGCCGAGGCGTAGACCGGAACGGATTCCGAAACCGGGCCTCCGAGCAGCTCGTAGACGGGCTTGCCGGTGGCGATTCCCTTGAGGTCCCAGAGGGCAATGTCGATGGCACTGATGACCTGCAGGACGGCTCCCTTTCTCCCGTAGGGCAGGGTGGCCCGGAAGAGACGGTCCCAGAGGCTTTCGATCTCGAGGGGATCCTGGTCGATGAGCAGCCGGCAGAGATGGTTCTCAACAATCGGTCGCACCGCGCTGCAGCCGTCCTCACACCAGCCGGTGCCGATGAGGCCATCGTCGGTTTCGACCTGGATGACAGCCATGCCGGAATCCCAGAACCAGGAACCCCTGGTCTCCTTGAAGTCGGTATAAATATCCAGTGGTGTTACCAGCGGCAGGGTCTTCTCGCGCTCGGCAAGGTGCCCCCAGATGGAGCGGTTGGCGTGGTGGACGTGGATTTTCCTGATCTTCATGTATGTTCAACCCCTGGGTGAGCCCCGGTCACTGGGTGGAGGGGGCAGCCGATTAAAATTGAAGCGGCATGGTATCATGTGTTTGCGGCGAAACACTATGGTCCTCAGTGGCGGGAAGGGGCTATTATTGGGGGGCAATTCTGTCGAGGAATAAACTTCAATTATCGCGAGCAGCCATCGCGGAGCACCCTGACATGAGGAAACTTCATCTGATGAACCCGGTAACGCAATTCAAGTTTGAATCGAGACGCTGTGTCTTTCTCCCAGCCGTTTTTCTCAGCCTTCTCACAGCGGCCAGCCCGGCTGTACTGGCCCAGGATGTCGACTTTGCCAAAGAGGTGCTGCCGGTCCTGAAGGCGAATTGCTTCAAGTGTCACGGAGAGAAAAAAGCGAAGGCCAAGCTGAGGCTTCACACGCAGGCAGATGCGCTCAAGGGAGGCAAGAACGGCAAGGCGGTTGAGCCGGGAAAAGCCTCCGCCAGCCTCCTGGTGAAACGGATCTCTCTCGGTGCTGATGACGATGACATCATGCCGCCGGAGGACGGCCCCCTCAAGAAATCCGAGATTGCGGCCATCGCTCGCTGGATTGACCAGGGTGCCAAGTGGCCGGCGGGAGTTACGGCCGGCTCCGGTGCAAAGGGCGCCAATGTTATCAAGGTAGCTGAAATGCCGGCAACGCTGGTGGCGGCTATTGAAAAGGTCGGCGGAAGAACGATGAAGCTGGCCCAGGATACCAACCTGGTTACAGTCAGCTTTCGTGCAGTTGCCGACAAGACAGGCGATGCCCAGCTTGCTGTTTTGAAGGGAGCGAAGTCCGTAACGGAGGTCAACCTCAGCCGGTCGAAGATTACCGATGGCGGACTGGCCAGCCTCTCCGGGCTTGAGAACCTCACCCGTCTTCACCTGGAGTTGACAGGAATTGACGGCTCAGGCCTGGCTCACCTGAAGCCATTGAAGAGGCTGCATTATCTGAACCTCTACGGGACGAAGGTGGATGACAAGGCCGTGGCGCACATCTCAGCGCTGAAGGGGCTCAAGAAGCTCTATCTCTGGCAGACGGCTGTTACAGATGCGGGTGTCGCATCCATCGAGAAGGCGCTTCCCGGTATCGGGATCAACCGTGGCCTGGTTGCGGCTAAAAAGGCGGAGCCGCCCGCCAAGCCGCCCGCCAAGCCGGCCAAGGCTTCAGTAGTGATTGCCCAGTCCACCGCCGGCTGGAAGTTTACCGCCGCAAGCGCTATCAAGGGAGAGGACTGGCTCAAGGTTGCTTTCGATGACGGCAAATGGACCGCCGGGAAGACCCCGATCGGTTACGGAGAGCCGAGCATCGCCCAGAAGAAGGGAACCACTCTCAGCCTGCAGGGCCAGCCGGTTCTGTTCCGCAGGAAATTCGCGGTCGACAAGAAGCTGATCGATTCCAAGAGCAAGTTCAGGTTGCAGGTGGCTTCTGATAATTCGGCAACGGTCTGGATCAACGGCAAGCAGGTCGATAAGGAAGATGGCGACCACGAGGCGACCTATTGGAACCGTACCGTCGAGATCGCCGCCGGGCTTCTCAAGCAGGATGGAAACGTGGTCTCTGTGCTCGTCAACAATCAGCAGGGATCGAGTGACATCTTCCTGGACCTGCACCTCGAGTCGACCGGCCCCTGAGAGGAGGCCTGGAGTGGCACACAGGGTCCTTCAGCAGGCTTACGCCCGGATCCCATCCACCGGTCGCGCTTCTCGTTTGCCGGGTCCGAGGCGGCCAGGGACCTTCATCCCCTCAAGGAGCGTATTGTAGACGTCGATGCCCTCGGCTCCGACGTCCATGATCTCCCCGGTCTTGAAGCGGCCGTTGGCCGAGGTGATGGCGTGGAAGTCGCCGGTAAAGTGCAGGTTGATCTCCTCCATGGGTATCACCTGGGCGCGACCGCCACCGGCTGCTCCTCCCTTGAGTCCGAGGCATGGACCAAGCGACGGCTCTCGGAGCACCACACAGCCGCGCTTGCCGATTCGACCCAGTCCCTGTGCCAGGGATACTGAGACGGTGGTCTTTCCTTCGCCGGCCCTGGTTGGGGTCATCGCGGAGACAAGGATCAGCTTGCCCTTCTGTTCCGTTGGGATCGAACCACCGATCTTGGCGATGCTGGTGCCGTAGGGAAGGAGGCGATCTGCGCTGATGCCCAACTCAGCTCCTACTTCAGCGATTGGGCGGGGGCTGA
>CAJWZY010000110.1 GCA_913050545.1 uncultured bacterium
TTCCTGGCAAAAACGATGGTGTCGATTGCCTCCCCATCCTGGCCGAGTCCTTCGAGATACCCTGCATGGTCAGCCAGGTCGGTGAATTCCTCCTCGGCAGCCTTGATAGCGTTTTCACGAAGCACCTCGATCTTCTTCCTGGACTGGGGCGCAATCTGGACAATCTCGCTGCCTTGCTTTTCTATCATGGCAAAAAGACGCGCCCATTCCTTGTTTCCCAGGCAGGCATCCTGCCCGTTGATCAGGGTATAGAGGCGATTGTTGACATCCATCTTGCGCCGCTCGCGCAGGAGGCGGTCGAGGTCGGAGAAGGTGGTCTCTCCCTGGAAAAACTCCACATCACCATACTCGTTCTTCGCATCCTCGAGGCGATTGAGAAATCCCGGGGTTACCGATTCGGCATGCCCGCTCTCCCAGATGAATTTTCTGACCTGTTCGACGGCTTCGGCATGACGGATGCCGGCAGCACTCAGCTCGACAACCGGCGGCTCTGCATTGATCTGCTTATCGAGATACCAGTAGACACCCAGGCCGAGAAGGAACAGGACTAAGACCGGTCCCAGCACCGTACTGCGGCGCCTCCTGGCCAGGCTGGCGGCAAGGTCGCTGCTCTTTATGTTTACCTCTTCCCCCTCTTCCGCACTTTCGTCTTCCTCATCCATTCCAGCTGCGGTCGGTTCAACGCTCTCATCTTCAGCCAGCGAAGGCGCGACGACTGTCGGGGGTGCCTCCACCCCATCCACAGCGACAATCATGATCCTGGTATTTCCGACACGGACCTTGTCGCCTTGGCTGGCCACCTCGCGCTCGATGCGGGTTGAGTTCAGAAAGCTTCCATTGCTCGACCCCTTGTCACAGAGATAAAGCTGGCCTTCTTCCATTTCGAAGGTGGCATGTCGGCGGGAAGTTTTTGAGTCATCGGTGACGATCTCGGAATCGCTCTCGCGGCCGATCCTTACCGGGAAATCCTCAAACTCGAGGATCCTTGAATCGCCCTCTTTATTGGTGATCTGCAGCTTAATCATTTGTATTCGAAGTTTCTCTTTCAGAAGGGCTCCCGTCAAGAAAACAAGATGGCAAAACGCCCCGGGAATAAGCTGCTGACTCCCCCGCCAGGATCCCTGCCGGGGATTGACAAACCCCGCGGAAAAGTCGATGGTCTCCAGTTGAGCCACAGCTCTTTTAACACCTTCACCACGCTGCACAGGACTGCCCTTGGACCTCTTAAATACTCCTCTCACCGAGGCCCCGCTCGCTGTATTCGATCTCGAAACCACCGGGATCAATCCGCGCACAGGACACCGCGTAATCGAGATCGGGATCCTGACAAGTGAGGGCGGCAGCGTGCAGGAGCGCTACGAATCGCTGTTGAACCCGGGACGCCGCGTCCCTCCGCAGGCCAGCGAGGTAAACAATATCTTTGATGATATGCTCGTCGATGCTCCCTCCTTTTCGAAGCTCCTGCCGAAGATCAACTCCCTCTTGAGCAACCGGGTACTGATTGCTCACAATGCGCCCTTCGATATCGGGTTCCTGGCTGTTGAATACCACCTGGCCCGTGAAAAATTTTCTCCGGGCCCCATCCTCGATACCGTGAAGCTGGCCCGCAGCTCACATGATTTCCCCAACAACAGGCTGGCTACCATCTGCGAGTGCCTTGGAATCGAGAACTCCGATGCCCACAGGGCGCTCGCCGATGTCGAGGCCACCTTTTCGGTATTCGGAAAGTTCGCGGAACAGCTGGACGGCGGCGGCGATGCAACTGTCCAGGACTGGATCAATGCCCAGGGAGGCGAGCTGTTCCCTCCCGGAGATTTCCATCACGACCTTCCGGGAGACAGCCCGCTGGCAGAGGCTATTGAAAACGGGCTGTCCCTCAGGATCAGCTACTGCGACAAGCACGGCTTCGAGACAGAACGTGTTGTCGAGCCGCTGCTGTGCCACGGCGACTTTCTCGTCGCCCACTGCCAGCTGCGTAACGAGCAACGCACCTTTCGCCTCGATCGCATCGAATCGATGGATACGCCCGGCTGAGAACATTCCTTAGCTGTGCAGTCTGCGGATGATTCGGTTATGCTGAAAGCCGTCTCATACAACCGCCGGGTTTACCGACATATGCTCCTGGACATCAACATCAGGGGACAGCTTGTCCCACTCAGCATCGCGCTCGTGGTGATTGCCCTCGGATTGGTTTTCGTCCTGGAAAAAGATCCGGATTCTTTTGAGGGAAAACCGCGGGGGAGCCTGCAGCCCGCGTCCGGGCAGGAATGGAAGCGCATTGACAACCCGGTCGAGGATGGCTGGAAAACCGAGGTCACCGCCTCGCAGATCTCTGACCAGCTCAAACAGGTCAGCAGGCTCATCCAGGGTACCCTGGAGGCCCCTCCCGGGAGTCGCAGCTCCATCGCAGCTGAGTCCTTTGCCTGCGGGGGACTCCGTCCGGAAAATATCGAGGTGGTTTTTGATGATTCCTCGCTGGAGATAAAACGCGAAAAGCCCGGCACCAACCCGCCGGCTCTTAGCTACAGGGGAGCCAGCGGCCTGGAGAAATCGATCCTGGATTTCAGCCGTCCCTGGAAAGGTAATGGCAGTATCCGCGCCTCCTTCAAGGTCTACGGTGTCCAGCAGGAAGAAGGCCGTATCAGCTCCAGGCAGCATCTCTCCATCCTGGTAAAGAGCGAAGCTGGAAACCTCGAAGAGCACAGCACCTGGGACACCCTGTGGGTCACCAGGGAACCCGGCGGCGTTCCACTCCTCACCTCGATCAAGGTGAGCAAATTTGAACAGGCTCGAACCAGGAACGCAGCCCCGCTCCTTGCGGACCAGACCCACTCCGTCCTCGGCGCCAACCCATCCTTCCGCCGGCAGTTCCAGCTTGGCCTGAATCACTGGCTCAATCAAAGCCAGGACAACCGGTTCTTCGACCTGCTGGGAACACCCGGGCTGGCACTTGGGGACGTCAACGGAGATGGCCTCGACGACCTCTACGTCTGCCAGGAGGGCGGCCTTCCCAACCGCCTCTACCTTAGAAGGCCGGATGGGACCGCCATCGACCACTCCGAAGCCTCGCGGGCCGACTGGCTGGAGAGCTCGAGGGCCGCCCTCATCGTGGATCTCGACAACGACGGCAACCAGGACCTTGCCGTCACCATCCTCGGGGCGCTTGTCCTCGCCGCCGGCGATGGCAAGGGCGGCTTCGCGATTCGCGCCTGCCTCCCAACCAGCAACGACACCATGTCACTGGCCGCTGCCGATCCGGATCTCGATGGAGACCTCGACATCTACGTTTGCGCCCACAAGGCAGATGACCTGTCCCAGGATGCGGGCGTTGTCTCCATCGCAGCCTCCGAGGGGTTCATCTACCATGACGCCAACAATGCCGCAGCCAACCTCCTCTTTCGAAACGACATACCGGCCGGCGGTGACTGGGCCTTTACCGACATCACGAAGGAAGCTGGTCTCGACCAGAACAACCGGCGCTTCAGCTTTGCCGCGGCCTGGGAAGACTACGACAACGATGGAGATGCCGATCTCTACGTCGCCAACGACTTCGGGCGCAACAATCTCTACCGCAACGATGGCAATCTTCATTTCACCGATGTCGCCGCCGGGAAGAACGCCGAGGACAGCGCATCGGGAATGTCCGTCAGCTGGAGCGATTACGACCGCGACGGCGTCATGGACCTCTATGTCAGCAACATGTTTTCCGCCGCGGGAAGGAGGGTTACCAGCCAGCAGCTCTTCAAGCCCGGCGCCTCAGCGCTTGTGCGCAAAAGGCTGCAGCGCTTCGCCCGGGGAAACACCCTGCTTCGTGGGAGAAAAGACGCCGCCTTCAGCGATGAAAGCCTCGCGGCCAACGTCAACATGGGACGCTGGGCCTGGGCCTCGAGCTTTGTCGATCTCAACGCAGACGGCTGGGATGACCTGGTTGTGGCCAACGGCTATATCACCACCGAGGACACCGGCGACCTGTGAAGCTTCTTCTGGCGGCAGGTCGTGTCGCGAACCAGGAACTCAAAAGAAGATTCAGACAGCGGGCCGAACCAGGGGCACCTGCAGCTTTCGAAGATGATAAGAGAGGGCCGCTCCTGGAGCGGACGCGAGCGGAACTGCTGCTTCCTCAACACCGCGGACGGAAAGTTCTCCGACATCTCCGCCGTTTCAGGTTTCGACTTTATCGATGACAGCCGCGCCCTTGCAGTAGGCGACTGGGATGGAGACGGTGACCCGGACCTCTGGATCTCCAACCGTAACGCCCCCCGGCTGCGTTTTCTCAGAAATGATGCCGCCCCACCGGGCAGCTTCCTCAGCCTGAAGCTTCAGGGTGATGGGGAAAGCACCAGCCTGGATGCTGTTGGAGCGCGGGTGGAGGTGCAGGAGCCCGGAGCCGACAAGCGCCCGCTGTTGAGATCCGTTACAGCAGGTGACGGCTTCCTCACCCAGTCGAGCCGCTGGCTGGCCTTTGCAGTGGGCCGCAACAGCGCCGCTGTACAGGCAAAGGTAAGCTGGCCCGGGGGAGCGACCGAGGTGTTTGCCGGTTTGAAGGCCGGCGGGCGCTATGAATTGATCCAGGGAAGCGGCCGCGGCAAAGCAGCAGCCGGGACCGCCAGCCTGGAGGCGACAAAACCGACAACACCAGCCGCCTCTCCACCTCCCCGGAAAAGTGACAAGGCCCGGATTCCCCTGGTCACCCAGCTCGAAATTCCTGACCTCCCCTGCAAGGATCTCGCAGGGGCGGACAAGGAGTTGCTTCCGGGCAGAGGAAGAGCCCTGCTGGTAAATCTCTGGGCCAGCTGGTGCCTGCCATGCCTCGAAGAGCTCAAGAGCTTCCGCGACCACAGCGCTGAGCTCAAAAAGGCCGGTATCGAGATCCTCGCCCTCAGCACCGATGGACTCAGGGATGGAAACTTCAAGCTGCCCCCCAAGGTCAAAAGGTTCATTGACAAGCTCCAGCCGCCGCTGAATACCGGCCGGGCAACCGCGAACCTGGTCGGATTCCTCCAGGCACTGCACGACAACATGGTCCCACTCAACAAGCCCCTGCCCCTTCCAAGCAGCTTCCTGCTGGATTCTTCAGGCCGCCTGGCGGTGATCTACAAGGGCCCCGTGACGGTTGAACAGCTCATCAAGGACGCCGCGATGGGAAATCCTGGCCGGCTGCAACGCTCCAGAAACGCAGCCATGCTTCCCGGAAGCGTCATCGACCATCCCGTCCTGGTCTCTGCTGCCGTCGAGAACGAAACGGCCCTGCGCTTCCAGTACGCCCTGAACCTCGACAAGCTCGGATTCACAGGTGCGGCGCTGAAACAATACCGGGTCATCACCAGCATGAAACCCGGGTTCACCGAGGCGGAAAACAACATCGGCCTGATGCTACTGCGGACAGGAAAGCTCCCTGAGGCGGCTGCCAGCTTCCAGCGGGCAATTTCTCTGCGGACCGATCACATCGAACCCCGTTTCAACCTCGCAGCCGTACTCGACCGGCAGGGGAAACTCGACCAGGCTGCAGCCCTCTACCTCGAGGTCCTGCGTCTCAGGCCCGATTATCCGCGGGCGAACAACTCCCTGGGAATTATCCGGGCCCGCCAGGGACGGAAAGCCCTTGCAGGAGAGCATTTCAGGCAGGAGCTGACCCTCGATCCCGGCTTCGCCGAGGCGCACAACAATCTCGGGCAGATTCTCCTGGAGTTGGCTGACAACAAGGGCGCAGAAGCCCGCCTGCGTGAGGCGATCCGGGTTGACCCACTTGATTCCGAGGCGCATATGAACCTGGGGATCGCTCTCAGGCGCCTCGGGAAACCAGCCGATGCAGCAAAACAGTACCTCGAGGCCATACGCCTCAACCCCCGGTTTATCGAGGCCATCACCTCCCTCGGCCAGCTGCGTATGGCAGAAGGAAAGACGGCCGAGGCCGAGGCCCGGTTTCGCAGCGCATTGCAGATCAATCCCCGCTTCACGCCTGCGCGGGTCAACCTCGAGCGCCTGCTCAAACAGAAATAAAAAAGCCCGCCGGAGGTGACCTCCAGCGGGCTTTTCTCCGGATTCTTCCGGAGAACCTAATTGCAGATGGGAGAAACCCGGAGGCAATCCGCCCCATCCTCGGTTTCATCCACACCGCAGTCCTCCTGCAGGTAACCTGCAGAGGAAGGTGTCGGCGAAGCCGGGGGCGCACCGCCGCTGAACAACCAGCTGAAGATAATGATCGCGTCGGTAATCTCGATATTGCCGGTATCGTTGGTATCGGCCGCATCGAGACAGAGAGGTGCATCTCCCCCGCTGAAGAGATAGAGCAGCGGGATAACGCCATCGGTCAGGTTGATGGAACCATCGGAATTGCCATCACCGCGCACAAAGAGCGGACCGGCCGGCACCTTGCAGGCCGGCGCGTCGGCGCAGTCATCGTCGTCACAATCAGCGGCGCCGTCACCATCGTCATCGACCCCGTTGTCACAGAGCTCCATGGGAACAGCATCGCAATCGGGGGTGCCCGCGCAATCAGCATCATCGCAGTCGGTGTCACCATCTCCATCGTCATCCCAGCCGTTGCCGCACTCCTCCGGAGGAATCTCGTCGCCGACGATGATCACGCTGCGAGAAATGGCATCCTCTGCGAAATCATCGCAATCGAGGCGGTCCTGTACAGATATGGTCACGCGGTAGGAGCCCTCTCCTCTCATGAAGAGAAATGCCGAACCCGCCACCTGCGGACCAACCACTCGGTCTGGAACGCCCTCGATCTGGGCTTCAACCTTGAATGTATAAAGGACCTGGTCATTGGAATCATCGAAGCCCACAGCCGTGGCCCGGTGGGACGCTCCCAGGCCGAACCCGGTGGAGAGAACCGAAACCTCGCTCAGATGGGTGTCCGCATAGCCGGGCTCTCCCTCCTCGGGACAGGGTCCCGGAGAAAATTCAGGCAGCTCGGTCTCGTAGTTGTGCTCGATCTGCTCCGGACTCAGGACTCCGTCGTGGATCCTCAACTTGGAAACCAGGATCCTGCCCTGTAACCCAATCGTCATGCCCACTCCATCACCCTCGGTCTGCTGGGCGAGCCGGATCTTCGTACCCACGTGGGTGTTGATCCGGCCGGCGCCG
>CAJWZY010000111.1 GCA_913050545.1 uncultured bacterium
ATCGGGTTCCTGGATCATCCCTTTCTGAAAACCCCCCACCTCGACTCGCTGGCCACGGGCGGGGCTCATTTCCCGAATGCCTTTGTGACCACGTCTCTCTGCTCACCGAGCCGGGCGTCGATTTTAACCGGGTTGTTCATGCATCATCACAACGTGGTCGACAACAACGACATGGCCCCCCCGGGAACGATCTTCTTTCCCCAGTTTCTTCAGAAGGCCGGTTATGAGACGGCCTTTGTGGGGAAGTGGCACATGGGAGGGGCGAGCGATGAGCCGCGCCCCGGCTTTGACCACTGGGTGAGCTTCCGGGGCCAGGGCCGCTACTACCCCGGACAGGGCAGAAAGACGATGCTGAATATCAACGGGAAGAGAACCCCGCAAAAAGGATATATCACCGATGAGCTGACGGATTATGCCATCGAGTGGCTGGATGGCCGCGCCCTGCAGAAGCCGTTTTTTCTGTTTGTCTCCCATAAGGCGGTACATGCCCGGTTCGAACCGGCCAAGCGCCATGCCAACCAGTATGCGGATGTCAAAATACCGGATCCGGTTACCCAGGCTGATACCCCGGAGAATTACCGTGGCAAGCCTATGTGGGTCAAGAACCAGCGCAACAGCTGGCACGGTGTGGACTTTCCCTATCACAGCGACCTCGATGTCAAAGAGTACTACCGCAATTACTGCCGCACGCTCTCGGCTGTAGATGACAGTGTTGGCCGGTTGATGGGCTGGCTCCGTAAAAAGGAGCTCGACAAGAAAACGCTGGTTCTCTACATGGGTGACAACGGTTTCCTTTTTGGCGAGCATGGGCTGATTGACAAGCGCAATGCTTACGAGGAATCCATGAGGGTCCCGATGCTTGCCCATTGTCCGGATCTTTTCCCCGGCGGAACGGTGGTAAAAGGCGTGGTGGCTAATATCGACATCGCGGCGACCTTCCTGGCGGCAGCCGGACTGCAAACGCCGGAATACATGGATGGGGCCAGCTTCCTTGACCTGGCCTCGGGGAAGCAGCCTCTTTCACAGTGGCGCGAGTACCTGCTGTATGAGTATTACTGGGAATGGAACTTCCCCCATACGCCGACGGTTTTCGCCCTGAGAGGAAATCGCTATAAGCTCATTGTCTATCACGGCATCTGGGATACCGATGAACTCTATGATCTCACCTCGGATCCCCTTGAGCGCCAGAACCTGATTCACAGTAAGGAGCATGCCCCTGTTGTGAGGAAGATGCGCCAGGAGCTGTACGAGCGCCTGGAGAAAAGCGGCGGGACAAAGGTTCCCTTTGGCTTCAAGCGGGGAGCGGGCGCGAATCTGCGTCGCGAGTCAGGTTCAAAGACGGCGCCCTTTCCTCCTGGCGTCCTGAGGAAGAAAGACAGCCGGAATTAACCGGGAGCAACTTCCTGGAGAGAATTCGTTTCAATCCGGCACGCAACCTTCCTTGAGGGCGCATCCCGGAGCGCAGGTCTGCAGGTCATGCGATGCGCAGGGGCAGGCGTAGGAGGTCTCCAGCTTGAGCATGCTGCAAAGCAGCATCATGGGAAGGCCTACAATGTTGAGGTAGCAACCCCGGATGGAGGCGATCAGTTCCCGGCCTGCCGTCTGGACTCCGTAAGCCCCCGCCTTGTCCATCGGGTCGCCGCTTTGGACGTAGGAGTCGATGTCGGCCTCGTTCAGTTTTCTGAAGGTCACATGGCTGACCTCCGCTTCAACCCGGGTTGGGGTGGAGGTGTGCGCGACGGCCACGGCGCTGATTACCCGGTGAGAGATACCGGAGAGCGAGCCAAGCATTTGGCGGGCCTCTGCTTCACTGGCCGGCTTGCCCAGGATGCGTTCCCGGGCGCCACTGACAATGGAAACCACGGTGTCGCAGCCGACGACAAACGAATCTTCATCCGGGTCACAGTTTTCAAGAACCCGCTCTGCTTTCATCCTGGCCAACTCGCGGCTGACGAAGTAGGCCGTTCCGCTGACGGCGGCCTCATCGACCCCCTCAGGTGCCTGTATCCGGTAGGGGACGTTCAGTTGATCAAGCAGCTCACGTCGTCGCGGGGAGCTGGAGGCGAGAATCAGGTTCATCGGGGAATTCTTTTCCTTGGGAGCTCCCGGCGTGTAGTTTCCGCAGCAAATTATGCAGCAGCCTCTCCGGGTGAAAAGGAATCAGTTGCGGCGGGATTTTGCGCGGCATCAGGTCAGGATGACGTTGGCGGATTCGGTCCAGGAGGTCTGGCGTTGTGGAAAGCAGTGTTCGGGCTGATTACACAGGAGCTCGTGGGCCTGTTGCCGGCCTTCCGCGGTCTTGAGAAGTTTGTGCGCCGCAGCGAGTTCCTTCAGGCGCTCTTCTCCTATGGTGCGACTCTGCGGGGAAAACGATTCAGGGGCGTGGGCCTTGGCCAGTAATTTATAGGCGCTCGCAACTTCTTCATCGGTGGCGCTGGGAGGGACTCCGAGAAGGGCATAATAATTGGGATGAATTTCTCCATCAGAGCCCTTAAGCGACAGGGGGAGGGGATTGAGGAGATAGATCCTGTAATTGTAGAGAGTGACCACCGGAGTGAGGAGCCTCTTGAAGGAAGTGACCGCGCGCAGGAAGAAGGCCCTGACAGAGGATCGCTTGGCATCGAGCAGCAGGTTCACCAGGTCAACACAATAGCATTCCGCCACCAGCTCCTTCAGGTGGGCCGGGGGGGCCTCCAGGAGGAGCTGGTCAAGTTCGGCTGGACTTTTTGCCGCAAGGTCCTCGATGAGCTGGTCCGAACGTTCTTTCTCGGGCATTTTTTTGGCCATTGGAAGCCCCATTAAAGATACATGGCTGCAGTCTGCCTTCCATTATCATCGTGGATGGCAGAGAGTACAGAAGATGCACAGAAGTAGAGATTCTTTCCTTGAGCCGACATCTCTGCAGAAACGCTGATTTTTCGGCCAGGCCCTTTTGTTCTTAGAGGGCCTGACTGGTGGGCGTATCATGGGGATCCGGGTACCCGGCCCTGTCTGTGCAGGGCCTGAATTGGGAGATTTACCATGTTTAAAATAAGCCAGGTGGCGCATTTGTGGGTTCTGCTGGCGTTTTTCTGCGCCGAGGCCTCGGCCAGGGACTTCATCCGTGGTGATTCTAACGGTGATGGCGAGGTTAATATTTCCGATGCCCAGCATTGCCTGCAGTGGCTTTTCCTGGCGGGCAGTGAGCCAGAATGCCTGGCTGCAGCTGACACCAATGATGACGAAGGCATCGACATCACCGACCCGATTCGGACGCTTGAGTTTCTTTTTCTCGCCGGAGAAGAGCCTCCGCCCCCCTTTTCGCAGCCGGGTTCGGACCCCACGCCCGGCCTGGGGTGCGGAACGGAGGCCACCCTGGAACTCTCCTGCCAGGTGCGAGGGTCGCTTGTTGAGCTGGCCTGGGATTTTGAAGGTGAAGCGGACAGCTTCGAGTTGCGCCGGGATGGAGAGCCTGTTGTAGAGCTGGCTGCAGGAGCCAGGGGGCACGCGGATGGACTCGACCTTGCAGGCAGCTATGATTACGAGGTGATTGCACAGCGGGGAGGCGCCATGGTGGCACAGGCGTCTTGTTCGGCGGCCGGAGTTGAGGACAATGTCCTGCCCACCCTGGAGTTGCTCTCCCCGCAACAGGGCGCGGTCATCACGGGCCGCAGCTTCAATCTTCGTCTGCGCCTTAACGATGACACAGGTATTCGCCGGGTGCTGATCGATGGAGAAGAGATTCAGCTGCCTCTCCCTTTGACTCTTCCGGCAACGCTGCGGGTAAACATTCCGAGCAGGCCGCCGGGGCCGCGGCTTGTGCGGGTCGAGGTGGTCGATGAGGTCGGGCGGGCTGTATTTGGAGAGCTGGCACTCGGCTTCAGCCCGGTTCTCGAGAGAGGCGAAAAGGCCCGGGCGCTCACCATCGACATATCGGGCGACAGCGGGTATGACGAGCTCGAGGTGATTGTCGAGCCGTTTCTCGAAGGGATCCCCGAGCTCTTAAACGAGTCCGTACGCGGACAGCGGTTGTTCAACAGTAGCATCCTCGGGGTGCCGGTAGAGGTCGATGGCGACCGTGTTGAGATCGATGGCCCGATCAACTTCGACATTTTCCCCTCCGATCTTGCCGGTGGGCGTGTCGGTCTGCGGGTTCGTCTCGACAGGCTGCGCTTTTACGGAGACGGAGAAAGCGATTTCGGTTTTCTTGGCACAGACAGCTGGGATGCGATCTGGACCGGTAATGACATAGACATCACGGGGACGATGGCCTTTATGCCGGTTGATAACGGCGAGAGGCTCGATGTGGTCTCCGATGGGTTTACTGTGGAAATCGGCAGCTCTAATTTCTCCGTGAGTGGCTTTCTTGATCCGATTGGGATTTTTGATGCCCTGGTTAATGCGCTCAGCGGGCTCTTTGCCGGGCAGGTCGAAGATGCAGTTCGAGATGCAGTTCAGCAGGCGGCAGATGGGGAGATTGTGCCGATCCTTGCCGAGGCCTTCAGCAACCTGAACCTCGATCTTGCAATTGATCCTGTTTCACTGGAAACCCGCCTGAGCGATGCAGTTGAAGGGTCGGGTGGCCTTTCGCTTCTTTTCGATGGAGGCTGGACCAGCTCCGCCCCACCCTCCCCGGCCTATCCGGCCTACCCGGGATCGATATTAAGCCGGGCGCCGTTTCCTGGCTTCCCGTTGGATTCTTCGGCCCTGCATCCCATTGATGCGACAATTTCTCTCTCAACCGACACGCTGAACCAGGCCCTGGCGGAGATAGCTGCGGGAGGAGCTCTCGACATGGCCCTCTCATTGGAGGAGATCGAGAGCCCTCTTCCCCTCAATGTAAACACCCTGGCCGTGAGCCTGGAGCCGCGTTTTGTGAACCTGCCAGGGGTGGACCTGGATGACCCACTCGCGATCCAGGTAGGAATACGGCATCCCCCCAGGCTTCTTCCAGGGGAGGGCGCCCTGGATGCTGCCATCCTGGGCGTGGGAGATGAGTGGCGCTGGAGAGCGGGTGATAGCGAGCCGCCTGCCAGCTGGCACGAGAGAACCTTTGATGACAGCGACTGGGAGCAAGGGGCGGGAGGTTTCGGGTATTCGTCCAACCCCGAAGAGCTCCGCGGGGTCAGGACAGAGCCCGGGGGGCTGGCTTCCGGTGACTACACATCGCTGTACCTGCGGGCAACTTTTGATCTTGGAGATATCGAGGCGCTCGACGGCCTGTCGTTGCAGTTGCTCTACGATGATTCGTTCGTGGCCTATCTTAATGGCGTTGAGGTCGCCCGGGAAAACATTGGCACGGAGGGCACGCCCCCCACCTTTGATGCTCTCGCCGACAGCACCGGCGAGCCCGTCAGTGTGGAGATTGACCTGCTGCAGTGGAGAGGTCTTTTGCGCCCCTCCGGCAACGTGGTCGCCATCCAGGGGCACAACGCAGCGACCACCAGTTCAGATTTCGTCCTGGCTCCACAGGTCTTGCGCCCCCTGCCCGGCCCGGAAGGGATCATTAGCGGCCTGCCGGCGCAATTGCTGATTGAGGACCTGGAGATCAGCTTCCTTGCCGATGCAGATGCCGACGGCAGCGGCGAGGAAGATGCCGATGGCGTGGAAGACGAGATCGAGTTGATCTCCTACAGCTTGTCTCTCAGCCTCCAGACCACGCTTGCGCTGGTGCGCTCCCCCGAGGGGGTGCCGACACTGGTTTTCAATGTAGACACCGAAGACCTGAACCAGGATGGTTTTCCAGATGCCATTGTCGGGGGCATGGGAGGGATTGATATCCGGGTTGCAGGGGAGGCCTTTGATATCCCTGACAGCAACCTTCTTGAGTTTGCACAGATTGTCATCGGTCTCTTTGGCCCATCGCTTGGCGGTGTCGTCGAAACACTCGACCTGCCCTCGGTTCCCCTTCCGGAGCTGGCCTTCGACCTCGATGCCAATGGAGAGGCCGATGTGCGGCTGGAAATTCTCGCGGCCACTTTTGCGCCGGTTGACACGACCTCAGATGGGGAGGCCGACTGGATTTGTATTCTCACAGATCTGGGCGCGGTGGCGGAGTGAGTACTTCGGGTTAGAGGCGCCGGCGCCTGGCGGCTCCTCGGGCGGTTGAAAGCAGGGCGGTTGCGCGCTCGAGGAGCGGGTCCCGGCCACCAAGGAACGGAAGCCGGAATTCAACGAAGATGTCCGGGTCCACCCCTCGCCCCTCGAGGTCTTCTCCGCCGGTGAGCTTCTCGATCTGGATGCGTGCGTTAACAGGGATCATCGCCCGGGCTCCGTTTTCCAGTTGAACATAACCCGCGGCACGTACTGCACCGGCAGTGGTGTCTCCAATCAGCGAGACCCCCTTTTTCCCCTTCAGCATATAGGCAAGTACCTCTTTGGCACTCCGGGTGAGGTCGTCCACCAGGAGCGCGGCCGGCCGACCATCTGCCTCGACTCTTTGCGCGATGGCCTTGAGGACTGGAACCTGTCCCCCGCGCCCCCGCAGATCGATGACCAGGCCTCTTGCTGCGCCCAGTTCTTCGCGCAGGGCCTTTTCAAATATGGTGACAGTCTCGCGCGAAAGGAGGTTCCACAGGTGGATATAGCCGAGCCCGGGAGCTTCTGGCCCGAGCATTCGAATGCTCCTGGTGGTTGAGTCAAGGGCCGTAGATGCTCGATCAGCCCTGACGTCATAGTTGCGGACAGCTTCGCCCTGGACGCGTCGAATCTCGATTGGCAAAATACTTCGTTTCCGCCTTGTTTTATCGAACCCTTGTCATAAATTGATTGTTTTGCCATCTTCTATTATATCCTTATTTAAAATCGTTTACTATTTTTTCCACAGTAAGCCACCCGGCCTCTGTTCTTCTACTATAGTCTGAAGAACCACCCCCTGCATGAGCTCTGCAAATTGTTCGTTTCTTTCTTCGTCTTCCGCGCCCTTGTCATCATCGTCCTCTCCCTCCGTTGAGGTGTCTGTCTCAGATGACGCCGAGCCGTCCTTAGCTATGTTAACAGTTACCGAAACATTATTTGTTATTTCTTGGTTTACATCACCCCCAGCGGTATCTCGCGTTTCCCCGGCGTCCTTGCCAAGCGCCTTTTCTCTG
>CAJWZY010000112.1 GCA_913050545.1 uncultured bacterium
CCTACCTGAAAAACTGGCAGGCCTCGGCAAAAAAACCTCTGCGGCTGGCCTTGCCCGAGGTCATTGAAAGCTCGCAGAAGAACAAGGCCTTCAACGAGGATGGCAACACCCTTGTCCGTCGGCTGAAGGGGGATGTTCTTTATATTGACCCGCCCTATAACCAGCGCCAGTACGCAGCGAACTACCATGTGCCGGACATCCTGGCCGGGTATCATCTCTGTGACGATCTCGGGGAGCTGGAGGCATCTCTTTACGGAAAGACCGGCCTGCGTCCCTACGGGCATCTCAAGTCGGCCTATTGCGTACGCACCCGGCGACGCAGGCAGAGCCCTGCCGTCGGCACCGCCGGCGCCACGGATGTATTCTCGGCCCTGCTTGACCTGGTGATGTCGACGAAGGCCCGCAGCCTCGTGGTCAGCTACAATGAGGAGGGGCTGCTGACCCGGGATGAGATCGGGGTCATCCTCGCGAGGTTCAGCGGGACGCGCTCCTATGATTTCGATACCAACTTCCGTGAGATCAACTACAAGCGCTTTCGCAGTGACCGCGATCGCGAGGAAAACGGTGCCGCTGCGGGAAGAAACTACAAGGTTGTCGAGGGCAGGGAAAAAGACGAAATCGGGGAATGGCTCTTCTTTGCCGGCAAGGAGACAGCGAGGGTTTCTTCATGACGGCCGGAAAATTTTCGAGAGTCTGCTGTCTTGCCAATACGGCTGCGCCCGACTGCGCTGCGAGCCTGCAGAGGCTCGAGGAGCAATTCACCAGGGCCGGCTGTGAGCTCGTCGCCGAGCCCGGTACGGTGGAAGACGGCGCCCAGCTCCTGGTTGTTCTCGGTGGAGACGGTTTCCTGATGGAATGCCTCCATCGGTATGATTTCCCTCCCCAGCCTATCTTCGGAGTCAATTTCGGAACCGTGGGTTTTCACATGAATCCGCAGGCCTGCCTCGATGATGCGGTCGAGCTCCTTTCTCAAGGGGATTACGTGGCGGATGAGTACCCGGCGTTGAAGGTCAGGGTCCTCTGCGAGGATGGCAGCGAACAGGAGCTGCTTGCCTTCAACGATGTGCTCCTGGAGAGACAGACGCGCCAGAGTGTTCGACTCAGGGTCTACCTCGATGGGGTCCTCTTCAACAAGTTCGCCGGTGATGGTTTTGTCGTGGGCACCGCCGCCGGGTCCACGGCCTACAACCTCGCGGCTGGAGGACCTGCCGTTCACCCTGATCTTCCGGCAATGGTGGTTACCCCGCTCTATCCCCACCAGGCAGTGCCCTTCAACTCCGTCAGGTTCTCTCTCGCGGTCCCTCTCGACCGCTCTCTTCTCTTCAAGGCAGAGGACCTGCCCAAGCGCGCCATGCGCCTGGTGGCCGACGGGAGGCCTCTCGATGGGGCTGCGGAGGTGGAGGTCCTGGATTCAAGCCGGCGCATCACCTTGCTTCGACTCGAGAACAACGGATTCGCCGAGGTCCTTTCACGAAAGATTATTGGCGGGTAAGGCGCTCCTGTGTTTGTGGGGGCGGGAGGGAAGGCTCCGGCCGGAAGATTGCCCACTGCCGCCCCGGGGGTGGTAGGATGAATTACATGGCCAGGGAAGATGGAAAAACCGATGAGCGGTTCCTGGAGGTTCTCTCAGGACTCAGTGGCGGAGCCTCGAGTCGCAATGTCTTCGCGGAGCTCCTCGACTCGGTGATCGCTGCAACCGAGGCCGAGCGGGCCTTCCTGTTCCTGCTTGTGAGCCCAGGGGGGTTTGATGTTCCGGCTGCTCGCACCAGGGACCGGGAAGATATCGACCATCCGCTCAGCAGGATGAGCCATTTTGCCATCAGCAGGATGCTGGGTGCCGGCGGTCCATGGGCTGTCGATGATGCCCGGACCGACAGGCGCTTCCGAACCGAGGATTCCAGGGAGGGGTTGAAATCACCCCTGTCGATCAGGATCTGCCCGCTGTTTTCCGGGGAGCAGGTTATCGGCGGGATCTATATTGACCACAGGTTCATTACCCTTGATGAGCCCGAAGCGGACAGCGATCCCCTGGTGGACTGGGCGGCGCTCGGCAGTGTGGCGGTTGCCTTTTACTCTCAAGCCGATGATCTGCGCAGTCTTCAGAACCAGAGGGCGCATCCTCCTGCAGCAGTGGCTGCAGAAACTTCCCCGGCTGCGTCGGCGGAAGCTTCTGCGGTTGCCCCCAGGAGGATCTTCGCAGAGGCCCTGGATGATTTTTACGGGCTGAACTCAGCCAATCCCGACATGCTGGATCTCTTTGATACAGTTCGCAATGTCAGCGATTCGTCGATTCCTGTCATGATCTGGGGAGAGTCCGGTACCGGGAAAACTCTCCTGGCTCATGCCATCCACCTGGCTTCAGTGCGGGCTGAAGAGCCCTTCATTACGCTCGGCTGCGGTACGATTCCCGACACTCTTATTGAGAGTGAGCTGATGGGGCATGAGAAGGGGGCCTTTACCGGTGCGGATTCAGAGCGAGTGGGGCTGCTCGCCCAGGCCGATGGGGGCACCTTCTTCATCGACAATGTCGAGGACATGAGCCTGGATATGCAGACCAGGCTGCTGCGGGTCCTTGAGGATGGAAGGGTGAGGCCGCTGGGCGGGAAGAAAACCCTGGTGGTAGACATCAGGCTGATAGCCGCCTCGAGTGTCGAGCTCGAGCGCAGGGTCAGCACCGGAGAGTTCCGGCAGGATCTCTATTACAGGATGAAGGGGCTTTCGCTGGAGCTGCCGCCTCTTCGAGAGCGCTGGGAGGATATTCCTGCACTGGCGGGGATCCTGTTCAGTCGCTACTCAGGGGAGGCCCGGGCTCCGGTATTTACCAAGGGCGTTACAGAGCAGCTGGCCAGGCATCACTGGCCCGGCAATGTGCGCGAGCTGGAGAATGAGATGCGGCGCCTGGCTACCCTGGGAGACGGGAATATCTCTCTTGATGATCTTTCACCTGCCCTGGCAGGCCGTGGTCGCCAGGTGCTTGCAGAGAGTGATTCCCGCAACTCCCTGGAGAAAATTATCAACGAGGTTGAGCGTGAAGCCATCGAGTCGGCCCTGAAACGATTTGGTGGCAACAAATCGCGCGCTGCGCATTGGCTGAGCATCACGCGCAAGGCCTTGTACCGTCGCCTGCGCAAATACGGAATCCACGCGGCAGGCTCGGCTAACGGGGGGGCATCCGTGGACGATTCGTCTGCGGACACCGGGGCCTGACAGGATTATTCACCCAGGGGTGGGGGTGGAGCCGCCAGGCTCCCTCCTGCGGCGTCCTGTCCTGTATCAGCCGGCTGGTCAAGGGCGGCGCTTGTGCGGCGCGACACGATCCGGGATCTCCTTGGAAGGAAGTAAAAGGAGAAGTTGTCGAAGCCGATGATGAAAACCCTGCTTTGTCCGGTGGGGAGGGGGTCCTGTTGCATATCTTGTTTCACCTCGGCTGCTGCTGAGTTGGCTGGGGGAAAGGGAGGGAGGAGCGAGGCGGCGCGGGGAGAACGGAAGGGTTGTTACTTGGTCGGGTCATTTCGGGTCGCGTTGGTAGATCGCGCAGGAGGCCGGGCTGAGTTGGGGAGAGCCTGGCTGTTTGAAATGGGGGCGTAGCCGCCTCGCTCCTCTTGTTTTATTGGTTCGCTTTCAATAGATGTCTATTCAAGTCCCGTGCCGACTGGGGAGAGTTTCCACAACTGCTTTAACAGCAAGTGGTAACGGTATATGTGCACGGTTCCGAAACCCGGACAGCATGTGCGTGTAGCGGTACGGACGCCCAGATCCTGTACGGTTTCAGGCTCAGCGGCGTCGCTTGCGAAACTTTGCCGAATGGCAACGCTTGCAGTTGTTCTTGGGATGAAAGACAGCCTTCCCCTTGACCTGGCTTCGGCCGTTGTGACAGGCGCCACAGGCCTTGCCGGCCATGATGTCTTTCATGGTGAACTTGTTGTTGCCGAGCTTGCGCTCTTTTTTGAAAACCTTGTCGTTATGGCAATCATTGCAGGTCGAGCCGGCATCGATATGCAGCTGGTGGGAGAAGAGCGAGTGCTGGAGGTTCTGCTTGTTCTTCTTGACCTCGAAGATGATGTCCCCGCCGTGTTTTTTTTCCTGGGCGGCGGCGGATTTCACCACGATTGCGTTGGCGAAGCCCGGCTCACTATCGTCGGTGCTGAGCATCGTATTGACAAAGAGAACGGCAACAGCGACCAGCGTTACTGTCGGGGCCAGGTATCTGATGATTTTCATGGGGTCTCCTGCTTTTTTCTTCTCGCCGGGAGGTTCTATATTAACTGCTGCAACCGACGGATTCAGCACTTGAGAGGTTTAATTAATTGAATCTTCTGCTGATGAGTTCGCAGAATGTTTTTCCTCGCTCCTCAAAGTTACGGAACTGGTCATAGCTGGGGCAGGCCGGAGAGAGGAGAACACGGTCGCCGGGCTTTGCCAGCCGGATTGCTTCCTCTAGAGCGGCCGCGAGGTCAGGGGCATGGGTGAGGGCGGGGCCGTTCTCCTTCAGCTCCAGCAAGGCGGTCTCTATTTCAGTGGCCGTCTCTCCGGTCAGGATCATGTGCCTGGCTTTGTCGGCGGCAACCTCTGCCAGGCGGCTGAAGCCGCAGCCCTTGCTGCTGCCTCCGCAGATGAGGATCACGTCCGGCCCCAGGCTCTCGAGGGCGACGATGGTTGATTCCTGGGTGGTGGCGATTGAATCGTTGAAATACTCCACTCCCTCGTGGGTTCCCAGTGACTGCAGCCGGTGTTCGACCCCGGTGAAGGAGCGAACCGCCGCGAGGAGCTCAACCGGGTTGATTCCCATCCCGATCGCCGCTGCCGCAGCGGTGGCGGCATTGAGGAGGTTGAAATCCCCGCGGATCTGAAGATCCTCCCGGCAAAAGAGCAGCTTCTGCTCTCCATCGACGAGGCCGCTCACCCTGCCGGATTCGTGATCAACCGCGATTCCCAGCTCGTCTTCAATATTACTGGTTATGGATGCAATTTTCCTCGGGGTTTCCCTGGCCCAGTCGGCGAGGGTTGGATCGAAGAGATTGAGGACCGCAAGGCCTGCAGCTGGCGCCGGGGCGAGGATCTCGCGCTTGGCAGCGAG
Organism: uncultured bacterium; assembly: GCA_913050545.1. Classification (GTDB taxonomy): domain Bacteria; phylum Planctomycetota; class UBA8108; order UBA8108; family UBA8108; genus UBA8108. The sequence continues at coordinate 5,078 of CAJWZY010000112.1, forward strand.
GTAATTTTCGTAGGTCTTGTGCCAGTCGAGGTGGTTTTCAGACAGGTTGGTGATGAGGGAAATCTCCGGGCGCCTTTCGAGGCAGGCGAGATCGGCAAGCTGAAAGCTCGAGAGCTCGAGGACAACCCATTCATCCTCCCGGATGCTCTCTACTTCCGGAAGCAGGGAGTGGCCGATATTGCCGCCGAGGAGCAGCTGTGGCCAGCGCTGGCGAGCCATGGCCGCCACCAGGCTGGCAGTCGTCGTCTTGCCGTTTGAACCGGTGATGGCACAGATCTTTCCCCGGCAGTATTTGAAGAACAGGTTCATCTCGGTTTCAAGGGGAACCCCGGCGTCGAGGCACATCCGTACCAGGGGGATGTCCCGTGGCACCGCGGGATTGAGCACGATGAGGTCGGCTTCAAGGAGATCTTCTTCTCTGTGCTCGCCCAGGACCCAGCGGATGTCGAGCCCGTCGAGGGCGGCGACCTGTTCCTCCAGCTCTGCAGCTGTCTTGAGGTCGGTGACGGTCAGTCGTGCCCCGAGTGAGTGCAGGAACCGGGTAACACCCGCTCCTCCCCCGAAGGCCCCCAGGCCGACGACGGTGACCTTCTTGTCCCTGTACCACTGCAGGGGGTGGATGGTCTCTGAGAACATCGAATACGCGGGGAGGGTGCCGGATTCCCCTTCTCTTTCACTTGGTCTGTTGATTTCCGGGTCCCTGGCGGGTCTCAGCTTCTACCCTGGCATCGAGATCTTTGCGCAGGGCCTCGTCGATCTTCCCGGCCTTCTCAAGCTTTGCATCTACCCGGTGTACGTCACGGATAGGGAAAATCGGCAGAAGAAACTCCACGACCAGGTCCACCGGGAAGTACGCGTACCAGGGGGCCGAGGCCTCGTGGCTGATACGCCTTGATCGATGGTCGTCGAGGCGGAGCACGATCTCGAATTCTCCGTAAAAATCAAAAGGGTATTCGAGGGGGGTTTTGCCGGCGGCTTCTCCGTTGATGTGCACAGAAGCGCCGGGTGGCTCAGATTCAACCTGCAGGATGCGCTGAACACACCCTGTTGAGGCCAGGCAGGTCAGGATGACAGTGATTCCTGTGGTTAACCGGTCCATACCGCGGGGATTATAGTTAAAAACTGCAGGACTAGGGAAGGGATTCACCGGGGAGAACATACCCGCGGCGGGGACAATCGGTTGGTCTGCAGCATTGACAGCAGGGCGCTGGAAGGCTACACATTTCATTCATGTCGTCAAAACCGTGGTATCGCGAAGGTTTGAGCTTCTCCTGTACACGCTGCGGAGACTGCTGTACAGGTTCTCCCGGATACGTATGGGTTGAACGGGAAGAAATTGAGGAGCTTGCGAAGTTCCTCGGACTCTCGCCCGCAAAGTTTGGTGAGCGCTATCTGCGCAAGGTCGGCCGGCGCTATTCCCTGCTGGAGAAGCCCGGTGGCGACTGTGTTTTTTTTGACAGTGGCTGTACGGTTTATCCCGCCCGTCCCGTTCAATGCCGGACCTTTCCCTTCTGGAGGGGCCATCTCAAGAGCCAGAGAGCCTGGGACGAGATCGCCGGGGAATGTCCCGGGATAGGGCAGGGTAAATTTTACGCGGCCGAGGATATAGAGATTATCAGGCGAGGCAAGGCAGACACCCTGCCGGGGGAGTGAACAGTTGCCAGGTAACCTGTGGATGACCAGGAGGGCAGGAGGGGCAGGGGCCATCCTGCTGGTGTTCCTGCTGGCCTGCTCCTCCAGGGAGAAGCCTCCGTCGGTGAACAGGGTCCTGGTGGAAAAGCTGGAGAGGCTCGAGTGGAGCTCTCCACCCGGCGGCGATGGAGCTGTCGTCCTCGGGCTTGCCTCGGCGGCCCTCGGGGATGCCAGCGCCGAGGTCAGGAAGAGGGCGGCTGGCTTTCTCGCCAGGAAGCGTCCGGCAGGCGGGGGAGCGCTCCTGCTGGAGAGGCTCGGGGTGGGGGGAAACTCCC
>CAJWZY010000113.1 GCA_913050545.1 uncultured bacterium
TCCACTTCGCCGTAGTAGCTCTGGTATTCGCCGGGCTTCCACTTGACCGGCTTACCGTTGACGGTAAAGGTCACGCTCTTGCCCACACGCTCTATACGCACCCGCTGCCAGCCTCCCTTCAGGTCGACCTCGAGACGCTTGGACCGCAGATCTTCTGAGGTGATCCCGATGGCCCGGCCACCGTAGACATTGGCCGTCACCGAGAAATCTCCTCTCAGCAATCTCTTGGAGCTCAGTAAAGCGTAGCGCCAGATGCCCGAGGTGTTCTTGGCGACCAGGGCCTCACCGCGCCGGGCGAGGGTTATCTTTTCAAGGGGGTGACGATGCCAGCGCCTGTCCTGGTAACAGAGCACCTGCAATTCAGAGAGCTTGACTCCCCGGGTGACACCGATTTCTTTTTCGATTTCTGTAAGCTTCTTCTCGATTCGCACCTGGCTGAGACCCTCGAGACCGACGAGAGCTTTGCGGTACCAGTAGGCCGCCCGCATCAGGCAACTGATCCGGATCAGGTCCTTGTTGCCCTGGGCCATTTTCCACCAGCCATCGGCAACACCCTGTAACTCGAGGGATACCGAGGGAGCCTTGAACTCTTCGTCCGCCAGTTTCTTCAGGTCCCCCTCGGGCCCCTTTGCAACCAGCGGCAGGCCTGTTTTCCAGGCCCGCTTGTAGAGCGAGAAAAACTCACCGGTCGTGCCGTTCGCCTCGGCATTCTCGGGGTCATCCGCAAGCTTCAGAAAAGCGGGCTTGATCTCCTCGAATCGTTTTTCAAGAAGCTTGATATACTTCGATTTCTCCTTGGCGATTCCCAGCAGGAGTTTGTCCCTCGACACTCTCTTGCGGGCCAGCCCGACCAGGCGATCGGCGTCAGAGTAGTCATCGACAAGGATAGCCTTGTCGACAAGCTCCATCCATTCGTCAAAAACGGTCTCCTCCGCGATGAGCGACTTCGTCCTGGGAAAGGCTGTCAGCAGATCTTCCTTAACCTTGATCGGATCGATCAGGTAGCCCTCATCCATGATCCTGAAGGCCTCAAGGGCGTTACCGAACTCGCCGCTCTTAGCCGAAAAGTTCATCGCTTCGCTGAGGAGAACAAACTTGGCGACCATGTCGTTCTTCTCTCTCTTGGCCTTCGAGAGAAGCACCTTGGAGAGATCACGCCGTGCAGCGGTAGTTCGCTTGGAGTACTCGGACTTGAAGATCTGCTTGATGAGCTTCAGGCTCTCTTCCTGTTCCAGCGGCGGAGGCGCAGGCAGCTTGCCCTCTTGCGCACGCAATGGCAGGGCGATCCCGGAACCCACCAGGCAACTGAAAACGAGCGCTATGCAGTGCTTCAAGAAACACCTCCCTTTAATTATTAACAAACGAAACCGTACCTGGGAAAACCCCTGTTCCGGACACTTGGCATGAAAATACCCCGGAATCAGTAGAAAAACCGATCAGCTACGGTGAGCGGCTGACATCTTGCACCATAGTCCTGCTCCCTGCAAGCAATACACAATTAACGACAAGCCCGAATCCATTTAGCGCCGGCAGGAACTCAGGCAGCCCTCGATGCGCACGCATCCGGCACCCAGGGCAGGTCCAGGCCCCTGCTGGAACATAAAAGAAAGCAAATGCACCGCATCGGTCAGGTTAACGGAAGAATCTCCATTCGCATCGAGCAGGACAAGGTTTCCGCCCTCTGAGATCACCTCGCCTTCACACGGCAACTCCGCCGGTTCGCCGAGATAGAGCTGGCGAAGCAGACGCACGGCATCGGAGATATCCAGGACTCCATCCTCGTTGGCGTCAGAAGGCATCCGCAACCCGCGGGGCGCTCCGCCATCATCTGCATAGCCCGGAGTACCAAACTCGACCGTTCCCGAACGCCAGTTATCCGGGTTCCCCCAGGAGTCCAGCGGCGCGAAGGGGTCGTTGATCACCAGGGAAAATCCTTCTCCATCGGCAGGCGCATACCAGTCACCGTATTCGAAATCGAACACCGTCTCCTGGAAGCGGCCCTCGAGCCGGATGTTTTCTCCTCCATTGCTCAGCTGCCCGGTGAACTCTCCGGCCACCAGGATCCCATCTGTTTCATAGAGAGAAGCAAAGGCCTCGCGGTTTTTGACCACGACGATATGCTCGCCGGCGGCAATCGAATCGATCTCTCCATCTGAAAAATCAAACTGCACACCCCCGCGGATCGAGATCCCGGCAAGATCAAGGGTCCTGTCCCCGGTATTGCCCAGCTCGATAAACTCGAAGTCTTCGGTGGCAAACCCGCCGCCCGCCACCACCTCGGAGGGGTGGTACATGAGCTCGGTGATGCGCAGGGGAAAGCCCCCTTCGATCACGAAGAGCGCCTCGCTCAGCGGGCTCCACTCACCATTCTCCCGGGTACGGGCCTTGAGCAGCACGGTCTCATCGAGGGTAAAGGGCTCGGAGTAATCCTGGCCACCTCCTTCGGAAGGGTCGGACCCATCGATGGTAAAGAAGACACTGCCTTCGGGCAGGCCGATCTCTATCGTCCTTTCAACCAGGGCTGCACGGATGAAAAAATCACTGCTGGTCGTGCTGAAGTTCAAAGCGTGAATCGCCAGGAGGTTATCGCCGACGCGGAGATGCTCGGCGAAACCCGGCAGCTCGATAAACGAGGGCGCTCCAGGGGAAGCCTCATGAGAACCCGTTGCCCGTGAGTTCCACTCCAGCTCATCTTCTTCGGGAGCGTTGTCAGCACCAAGACGGGCCCCGTTCAGGTAGGCGGCAAACCCATCATCATAGTCGACCAGGAGGAACAGGTTGTTCATGGCCCTGAGGTCCCCCTCGTCGGCGATCGTGAAAGGGATCCGCACAAAGAGAGAGGTGTTGCCGGGATCGCCCGTCATTTCTTCTCCGACATCAAGCTCGATCGCGTCCTGGTAGCCGTTGCCGTTCTCATAGCCGACTCCGCCGGCTCCGCTGCGCCAGCTTTCGCCACGAGCGCCTTCCTGGTAGGTGGACAGCTTCCATTCATCTCCAAGGTCTCCATTGCGCGGGACGTGAACGCTCACGGGGGCATCGTTGCCGAAAACCGGGGTGTCTATAAAGCGCTCCAGCCCGGCAACTCCCATCGACAACTCTGAGCCCTGTGGGAACCTCCCACCATGCTCCGGGCTGCCATCGACCAGGAAGGAAGGGACCGGAATATCGGAGTACCAGCCGGCGTTCCTGATCTGGTCCATGACGATATCTGTTCGCCTGGGGATAAAATCAGTACGCAACCTGCGTCGCTCGCCCTCCCACTGGTTGTCGCGCGTCCACACCGTCCCCCCCCAGCGCCAGCGAGCCGTCTCTGCAACCAGCGTCGTCTCGATCTCTTCAGCCCGCTGATCAAACAGGTCCTGGACTCGCGCGGGAGTGAGCACCCCGTCATTGAAGAAGTGCTTATGAATCCTGTCCTTCAAGAGCTGTCTGAACTGCTCATGCTGCATGCTGTTTCGGAAAGTGTTTCCGGGGCCGGGCTGGTTGAGATTCGCATCGGTGGTGTGGCGGAAGGTGATATCGGCATCCCAGTTGAAGAATCGGTAGCCACCGAGTCCGGGCGTGCTCGGACCCGCCGCCATCCAGTTGTGGTTCACGCTCCAGTCCCAGGCGTTGCCCGTATAGAAATTCAAAAGCATGTAATCAGCCAGGGAGGTGAAATCGATCCATTCGCGGGCGGTCTCGTAATCATTCAGAATCCGGGGAAGCTGGGCCCAGGCCGGGGAGGCGGGGCCGATGGTGCGTCCGGAGTTCACCGACTCAAAATCGTCCTTGTCACCGTCGAGGTAGGATGCGATGAAGGTCCGCGTCGGACGCTCCACCATATGGTAATGCCCCCAGTAGGTGCCGTTGATATAGACCTGGATAAAGCGGCCGTGCAGGGAGAGCTGTCCCATCTCAAAGAGGGCATCGTGATGCCAGCGGTTGCGCAGGTAGAGAGCATCGGAGGGGCGCTGCGCACCGGCCCCCAGGTAGAACACCGAATCGTGCGAACCGCCGCGCAGGTCGAGCTGGTCGAATTCCTCGGCCGCACCCTCTCCGTAACGCGTCCCCTCGAAGACCGGGTACTTCAGCTTCGAGTACCCGTACTCGCGGCGAAAATAGAGCCGCATCGTGTTCTTGGGGAAGTTGACGCTGTGCCCACCAACTCGCTTGACCCCGGCATCGAGCTGGAAGCCCTTGCGACCACCGTATTCGAGCATCTCGATGGATGCCTTCACCGGGGAGTTGAAGTTGATGCCCAGCGGCGTCACGATCGAGATCGTCGGGATCTCGCTGAGGGCCTGCTCCAGCAGAGGACCGTAGACCGCGCTGGAGGTGACATCGCGAAGCATGACCGACTGGCGAACCACATCGGCTGGGAAAATATAGGTCTGGGTATCGATGTTGCTCGGAGAGAGTCCCGGCTTGAAGGCAGCCGCCCTGAGCGTCGTCGTCCCGTTGATCTCGAGGGGCTGGCTGTAAACCGTGCCCCGGGTGGCGGTGGGCTCACTGCCATCGAGGGTATAGCGAATCGTTGAATCCTCTGTGGCACAGCCGATCTCGACCTCGAAGCCCTGCTCGTAGACGCCGCGGTCGACGCTGAAGGTGGTGTCGGCCACGAACCCGGCCGAGCCGCCGGAATCGTTGGGAGCGCCCGGCGTCGGGTTCTGGAAATATCGGTCGGAGAACTCCTCAACAGTCAGCAATTCCGGCTGCAGGAGAAAATCTTCGCTGGCTACATCATCATTGAGCCCGTGAAAGGCCAGCAGGTTCAGCCCATCGCGAAGCAGCCCGGCCCGGTCGCTGATATCGATATTCTCCTGGCGCATGACGGCGGATATCGGGCGGTCTTCGAGGGCCGCCGAATCGAAGCGGGCATCATCCGGAACATTCCTGCGCACGAGCTCCTCTCCGTTCAGGTAGGCGATGAACCCATCGTCGTACCGGACCCGAAGGCGCAGCGAGTCGAACTCGACCGGGAGGGACACCTCGAAAGGCACCCGCAGGTATACCGATGCGTTGACATTCCGCAGGTCATTCTCGATGTCGGTCTCGGCGAAGGTCGACAGGCCGCCAAGAGCCATGGGGCTCGCCCCCTCGGCGAGGGAACGAACATGGTCCGCAGTAAGGGCCACGCTCCAGACGGCGACGTCATCGATGTTGCCATCGAAATACTGGTTGGAGGCATCGTTGGAGAAGCCGATATTGATATGGCGCTGCCAGTCGAAATCAGAGGTCGAGCGGGAACCGCTACGGACCAGCTCACCATCGACATAGATCTTCTGGCCGCCCGGGCCCACAACATGGGCGAGGTGGTGCCAGTTATTGTCTGCGTAGTTGCGCCCGGAGGAAGAGATCGTCTCATTGCTCCAGACCCGCGTAGCGATATTTCCGCCATTGAGATAGACATGCCGGTCATGGCCGCCGGCGCCGAGGTCATTGTCCACAACAGCGAACAGTCCACGACCGCTGGACTCGGCCCTGAACCAGAAAGAAGCGGTATAGGCTGTTTCCGATACGTCGATCTGGACGCTGACGTAATCATTCGACCCATCAAAGCTGAGCGACTGCCCACCACCGAGCTGGGCGGGAGCCTCGGGGCTGAAGGCCGCACCATTGAGGTTGCCGGAGTGGCCGTGGCCGGAAGAATCGTTCACATTTCCATCGAAGTTCCAGTAGCCGATCGGTTGCTCGACCTGGGGGCCACCACCGGTGGGATAGCCGATACCGGTAAGCACCGGCGTCCAGCCCGCCACCTCGCTGTCGTTGAATCCAGCCACGCTTCCGTTCCAGGACAGGGCGATGATTCCATCTGAGGGAACGAGCATCTTCCCCGGAGCCCCCGCCCCTACCAGGCGCTCACCGGCAATACTCTCCCCGAGGCCAAAGGAGAAACCTCCCTGCTGCTCGGGGAAGGCGGGCGCATACTCGGTAGCCGAGCTGCCATCGGGCCGCACCAGGGCAAGGTACTCTCCATCTCCCTCCAGGCTGAAGTTTGTATGAAGCTCTGCACCCACTGCCCGGCGGTCTTTGCCGGAAGCAAACACCACCAGGTAGCTCCCGGCGCCCAGGTCGACGGAAGGAAGAGGCCACTTGAAGCGGTCCTCGGAATCATCGGTGAGATACCACCCAGTGAGTGAAACCGACTCGCTGCCACCGTTGTACAGCTCAATCCAGTCGGAGCTGTCGCCGTCTTCATCGGACTGGGAGCCGCTGTTGACCGCCAGGAATTCGCTGATGGAAACTTCCTGGGCACGCAGACCGGCCGCGCTGAGAACGGTGAACAGAATTACATAGAAGATCGCACGCATGAAGGGTACTTCCTGGCCAACTGCCGTCTTTGAGCACAAAACACTCAGACGCTCCCTCTATAATACGGACTCAACAGTGCCCAATGAAGCTCTAAGGATCAAATAAAGCCCGGGGGGAAGCCGAGACCCGCTTTTCAGGGACTAGCCGGAGGAATGCCACAGCAGTAATTCCAGCGGCAGGGCTATGGAGCTGACGCGAACCTCGTCAATCCGGGCACGCGCATCGAGAGCAATCCTGCCGTCGTAGAAGCCACGGCCGACCGTCCAGGTGCCGCCATGGTTGATGAGGGAGCCTGCGAAATCGGTCGAGCCCTGGAGGTGGCAACGATTACCCTCGACGAGATAGAGCCTCATTTTCGAGCCATCGCTCATGGCGGCAACGTGATACCACTTTCCTTTTTCAACCGGGTCGCGGCTGGCGACGGTACGCACCTCACCGCCTGAATCAATGGCGACGATCGCGATGCGGTTGTCCTTGCGAAGCTCGAGCTGCAGGGGCGCGCTGGCAGCCTCGGTGGGCTTGCCATCCTCGCCGACAATCGTCTGCCTGCGTCCGAGCTCGACCGGCTGGATCGAGGCCTCCACCGTCCACTCGGTGAAGGCAAAGGTGTTGATGACGTTCATGTGGGTGCGGGAGCGGCCGGGATTGGTGTAGAGATCACGCGTGGCCCCCTTGCCGGCAAGGGAGTCATCCAGCACCCCCCCGTTCTCGAGCTCAAGCCGGG
>CAJWZY010000114.1 GCA_913050545.1 uncultured bacterium
AGGCGCGAAGCGGCCCCCACATGAAGGAGGCCAACCAGTACATCGCCGGCGGCGCACTCGGCAAGGTCCGCTATGCTACCGCCTGGGAGAGCATGAAACAGGGGAGCCTGGGACGCCCCGCGGACAGCAAGCCCCCCGCAGGAGTCGACTACGACATGTGGCTTGGCCCTGCCCCGAAGAGGCCCTTCAACCGCCTGCGCTTCCATGGCAACTGGCGCTGGTTCTTTGATTACGGCACTGGCGATGTCGGCAACGATGGCGTCCACAGAATCGACTATGCGCGCTGGGCGCTGCAGACCGGCCTCGAAGCCCAGGGCGAAAAGCTCCCGGACCTGCCCCGCAGCGTCTCGGCCACCGGCGGAAAATTCTATTTCAATGACGCACAGGAATGGCCAGACACCCTGATGGCCAATTTCGACTATGGCAATTGCCTGCTTACCTACCAGATGCGGATCTGGTCGCCCTACAAGCTCCACGATGAAGCCGAGGGCGCGGCGGTTTACGGCGACAAGGGTTACGTTATCCTTGCCAACGGGCGCTGGCGCGCATACCGGGAGGGAGGAGCACTGGTGAAAGACTCATCAGGCGGCTCCAATCTCGACCAGACAAGTATCCATGTTCAGGATTTTCTCGACTGCATCAAGAGCCGGGAGAAACCCGCCGCTGACCTGGCCACCGTAGGCCACCCCTCCAGCATGCTCTGCCACCTCGCTAACGCATCCTGGCGCTCAGGATTGACACTTAAATTCGATCCTGCCACAACCAGTTTCGAAGGTAACAGAAAGGCCGATCGTTACCTGGGGAGAGCTGAATACCGCGCCCCCTGGAAACTGCCGAAACTCACCGAACTCTGAGCGCCCCCGGCCCCGTGCAGAAGCCCCCTTACCCGCTGACCCTGATAACAACCGAACTTCCCCTGGTCATCCGCTAACCAGGAAAGAAAAAAACCGGGAAGGGGATGCAATCGGCCGACCAGCACCCATAATCCCCCAATGATCTGAAAAGAACCGTGCACGTTCCTGTTTTCGAATTTCGACTTTCGACTTTCGACTTTCGATAAAAGATCACCTGCGCTGCACAAAGCAGCCGGCCTGGTAACTGGAAATTTCCCTCGAAAAGAAAACCGGGGGGCTCTGGGAGCCGGCGGGACCCGTGAAATTCAATATAGGTTTCACGATCTGCATGCAGGGCCATTAGGCCCGGGGCAACACTGACTGCAGCGCAAATGTTTGTACGGCCGGGGTGGCCTGCAAAGCCCATTCGGGCATCCGCTGTTTTCCGCCGGTAGCTGCATTGAACTGCAGCCTGCATGGTCTGCAGGGAAACGGGGCGGTTGTACTGGCTTTGCCAGCATGGCAGGTACCCTGCAATTTAAATCTATAGCTAGCGGTATGCCACCTGGCAGCCTGCAAGGAGGATGAATGCCAACTGAAAATGCATGTTATTCACTCAACCGAATAAAGACAGCTCTCTCAATCGTGCTGACAATCCTGATCTGTTCCATCCCGATGGAACAGGCCAGGGGACAATCCAGGGGACAGGTCAAGGGACAGAACCGCGCAGGAGAAGGTAAAAAGACATTGCGGGGCATCGACAAAAAGAAAAGCTCTCTGCGGAAACAAAGCAGGGCAGCCGTTGATAAACAGCTCCAGGCCGCGCCCGCTGTAATCGACCCGGATCGGGAACAAGCTCCCATCGATACAACCAGCGGGCGACTCCAGGCCAACCCGCCACGTCCTGAGCGCATCTGTTATGAAGCCCTCGATCGTCCCACCGGGCAGCATAACGCAATCCTCTACGTGAGGTATGCAAACGATGATCGCCGGCTCGGAGCTGTCATTCACCTCTCCCCTGAAGGTAACCCCATCGTACTTCGAGACGATGGGCGTGGCTTTGATGAAACCGCCGGAGATGGATCCTACGCCGGACTGGCCGACCTCGACCTTGAGGGGCTGGCGGAGTGGCGCGAGATGATCGACGATGCCGCCGCAGAAGGTGTCGAGGTGATGCGCTTCAGCGGCCGCTCTCTTGCCGGCAGTGAGCCGGTTAACGGCGCGGAAGGCCCTGGCGTTCTCAACCGGCAGGCGCGCCGTGCAGCCCCGGACGAAGACCTGTCCATCGCTGCGGCCGACGATATCTGCCGGGCGGCCAACGTGAGTTCACTGCCCCCCGTTCTCCTGCCACCTCCCCCTGTCCTGGATCCTGAAAAGACCCTCCTCATCAGGGACCTCGGTGTCGTGGAAGACCCGGCCAGAACCTTCGACCCCTGCAGCGGCATCGGCACTCCAGGGGGCAAATGGACCTTCCGCTATGCCATGGAGCAAATGGCAAATCAGCAGGAAACCGGCATTTCCGCGGCTGAATTCACGCGACGCTGGCTGAAGCAATGGGAATTTGACCTCAGCATCAATTTCCATCTCCTTCCGGCCCGTACGGATATTATCCAGCGAGTGATCGATCCGTGGGAGATGAACAGTGGCGGACCCGGCCAGCCTCTCGATCTTGACGAGGCGCCCTTCAAGCTGGTAGCGATCGTAAACCGGGTCGACCTGCGCGAAAACCTTTCCTACGGATCCGGCAGCGCCGGCGAGGCCAGGCTGGTATTCGGCGTGACCGATCGAAGCGGCGGTGGCTGCAACATGATGCCTTTCGCTGTGATCTTCGAATATGGCATCCAGAAAGACAATTGCCTCGACCTGCAGCAATGGGCTGCCCAGTGGTACGACCTGAACAACTTCGTCCTGGGCTCACCGGCCTACAATGCCGCCCTCGAGGACATCACCGAGCAATTCGTCGGTGCCGGTGCCGATCCGGCGAAGCTCCCCAACAAAAGTGCCCTGAACCAGATCCGTACCAATGAGATTGCGCTGGACAACCCCTGGGAGTTGCGTGAATTCCGAATCCAGGGGCCTGGGCATTATGACTCCGGCCATCTGCGATCCGTAGCTGTCGCCATGACTCCCGAGCTCTCGTTCAACCAGACCTCGACACTCGCCGACTTCATCAACCAGAACGAAGCGGCCATCCTGTCGGGAACCTACGATGTCCCCCTCTCCCTGCCCTCCGGCTCTCCTTTCCTCGGCGCGGGCGCACCAACGCCATTTGGAATGATCTGGGACGGAGCTCCAGGGTGCAGCAGCGTCAGCGACCCCGAGGCCCGCCACCTCTTCTCACTGACGACCTGTAACGGCTGCCATGCGGGCGAGACAGGAACCATGTTCCTGCATATTGACCCCCTGCAATCACCAGCTGGACTCTCCGGCTTCCTTACCGGCACCACGGTCCTGGACCCCTGCACCAATCTCCCCAGGATTTTTGCCGACCTCGATCGAAGGAGCATCGACCTCGAAAACCTGGTCAACAGCCCGGCCTTCCCCCCCTGCCTGAGCTTTATGCCCCTTCGACAACCACATTGAGCAAGGCGCAGAAGTCAGCGTTTCGGCCGGGAGGGAGGCGGAACTCGCCCACCTCCCGGCCGAAGCTCCTGATGGCAAAAACCGAAGTCCTGCATAATCTCGCTCGACAACAATGGCTGTCGAGGTGAAGATGCTTCTATGATTTTGACAAAGAAAAGGCCTGGAAGCATACGGCAGACAACCTGTGCATGGGTGCTGCTCCTTTGCATCTGCAGCTCCTTACAGGCCCAGGATAACCCCGAAAAGAGCAAGCCTGCCCCAGTGCCACTGCCTGCCGAGCGCAACACCCCAACCGTAGGCCTGATCAAAAAATGCCTTCCGGCTATCGTGGCCTTGCGAACCTTTCAGCCCGGTGGGCAACCCGGAGTGGTCAACTTCGCAGCAGGCAGCGGGGCAGTCATCCATCCCAGTGGCTATATCCTGACAAACGACCACGTGGTCATGGCCGTAGTGGGGAACACCGACCGGCCACAGGGCCTCGCACTCTTCAGTAACGGTGCCCAGTTCATCTTCAAGGTCCTGGCGCGCCTGCCCCAGGAGGATATCGCCATCCTCAAGATTGAGACAGGCTATCCCCTGCCCTTCCTGCCGCTTGGAAGAAGCAACGACCTTGTGCTGGGAGAGCCTACACTGGTGATCGGCAATCCAAACGGCCTGGCTCACTCGGTCTCGACCGGTATCGTCAGCGGCCTGCAGCGCTCTACCTCCACCAAGGCGTCCTTTCTACCCTCGGTCATCCAGACCACAGCGCCGATCAGCGGCGGCAGCTCCGGCAGCGCCCTCATCAATGCCCTCGGCGAGATTATCGGGGTCATCACTTCCCAGCACGACAATGGACAGAACCTGAATTTTGCCATAACGATCGATCATATCCGCCGGAAGTTCCCAAGGCTGATCAACGCCGAGAACCTCAATGGTTTCCTGCTTGGAATCGAGACGGACATGCTGAAGCCCGGAAGCACGATCACCCACGTTCTGCCCGGCTCTCCCGCAGCCGAGGCTGACCTGCGCCCCGGAGACGTAATAACGAGCTCCGGTGGCAGAAAAATAACCAACGGCTTCGAGTTTCACCTGACCCTGACAGGAAAATCTCCCGGTGATGAGCTGCCCCTTTCACTGCAAAGAGAAAAGAAAAAAATCGACGTCACCCTGAAGCTGGCCACCCTGTTAAGCGCCATCCCCCTGGATTCCGCCCCCGGTGAACCAGGCGGTCTTCAGTACCAGAACTACAAGGGAAAATGGGACAAGCTGCCGGATTTCGACAAGCTCGATATTGCCGAAAAGGGGAAAGCAAAGTCTGTTTCTATCCCGGCAAACCTCGCAGGGAAGGACTACTTCGGATTGCGCTTCCGGGGGTTTATCCGGGTGCCCCGGGAAGGAGTCTACACCTTCTACTGCGGCTCCGATGATGGAAGCAGGCTGGCGATCGCGGACCGGGTGCTCGTTGACAACAACGGTCTCCATGCCTACACCGAAGCCTCTGGCGCCATCAAGCTCAAGGCCGGCTTCTACCCACTCACCGCCAGCTATTTCGAAGCCAACGGAGATGAACAATTCTCCGTCTCCTGGGAGGGCCCCTCGATCAAGAAGCAGAAACTTCCAGCCGATGCCCTCTATACGAAAAAACCAGTCCGGAAAAAGACCAGGGCTCCCGTAGCTCCCTGCCAACCCACCGGGAACTGACCACAAACCAGGGCTCTCAGCAGTCGCTGAAATCGAATGAAAACACACGTTCTTGAGCGGGACGAAGGAACCCCTGGTTCGCGACAGGGTCGAATACGCAGTATGGGGCGGCAGCCTCATCAACCGCCTGCTGGTCAGACCCGACCTTGACAGGATATTCAGCTACCGCTTTGAAAAGCGGGAAGAGCTCTTCCCGCCAGCCCCAGGCAAAGGATCTGCTCCCAGGTCCGAGGAAGTATGGAATTGATGGGCAGACTGTAAGAAAATCATGCGACAGTTGATTCCTCAATGCAGGAGCTTCTGAACAGGCTTTCAACCGGTTGAGTAGAGAGGACCGCATGAACTTCCGGAATCTGTACCTCCTGGCCGCTACCCTGGTTCTGCAGATCTGCTTCCTGCAGGCAGCGGCCTTTGGAGCACCCCAGCAGAAGCGTATCGACTTCAACCGGGACATCCGCCCCATCCTCTCCAACAACTGCTACCCCTGCCACGGACCGGACGAGAACAAACGCAAAGCCGACCTGCGGCTGGACCTGAAAAGCGGACTCTACGAGGACCATGATGGCGAGAAACCGGTGGTCGGAGGGAAACCTGCTCAGAGCGAACTCTACAATCGAATCATCGCAAAAAAAGCAGGGGAACGAATGCCCCCGCCAAAATCGAAACTGCAGTTGAAAAAGAGCGAGATTGAGCTGATCCGGGCCTGGATCGAGCAGGGAGCATCCTGGAGCGGGCACTGGGCCTTCCGAGCTCTTGAAAAGACAACGGTTCCCACCCTCGAAGAAAAAAACCGGGGGCACAATGCCATCGACAATTTCATTCGCCACCGACTGCAGGATGCGGGGCTGAAGCCCGCGGCTGAGGCCGGCCGGGAAAAACTGATCCGAAGGTTGAGCCTCGACCTGACAGGTCTCCCCCCCACCCTCGCCGAGATTGACGCGTTCATCAAAGACCGGAACCCAGATGCCTATGAAAAGCTGGTCGACCGCCTCCTGTCATCTCCCGCCTATGGAGAACGAATGGCCTCGGACTGGCTCGATGTGGCGCGCTACTCAGACACCTACGGCTACCAGGTAGACCGGGACCGCTTCGTCTGGCCCTGGCGGGACTGGGTGGTGAAGGCCTTCAACGCGAACATCCCCTACGACGAATTCATCACCCTGCAGCTTGCGGGCGACCTGCTCCCGAACGCCACCGATGAAGAGATCCTCCCCACCACCTTCAACCGCCTCCACTCCCAGAAGGTGGAGGGTGGCAGCACCCCGGAAGAATTCCGGGTCGAGTACGTCGCCGACCGAACCCATACCTTCGCTACAGCCTTTCTCGGGTTGACCCTCGAGTGCGCTCGCTGCCACGACCACAAATATGACCAGCTGACACAGAAGGAATATTACAAGCTCTTCGCCTTCTTCAACAATATCGATGAGTTCGGCCTCTACGCGTATTTCACCGGTTCAGTACCTACACCGACTCTCCTCTACGCCCCCCCTGCCCACAAGCAGAAGATCGCTGATGCAGCTGAAAAGGTCACCCGCGCTGAGGAAGAGCTCACGAAGATCCCAGCCGCAAGGAGAGGGGAATTCGACAGGTGGCTCGCCGCCAGGCCTGCTGAGCCCGCGATCCCCGGACGAGTCGAGCACCAGGACTTCGAGGGACATAAAGGTGGCGCGAATGCCAGCGTACCCGGAGTCAAAGGCAAAGCCATCCGGCTCAGTGGAGATGACGAGTACCACCTCAAGCAGGGTAACTTCCGACGTTCGGACACCTTCTCATTCGCCCTCTGGATGAAAGCTCCCGAGGTCAAGGACAGGGCCATCGTATTCCACAGGTCGCAGGCCTGGACGGACGCCGGCAGCCGTGGTTACCAGCTCCTTCTCGAGAAAGGAAAGCTGAGCTTCTCCCTGATTCATTTCTGG
>CAJWZY010000115.1 GCA_913050545.1 uncultured bacterium
AAGCGAGCTTCCAGGGCGAATCCAGCCCGGCAGACGCAAAATCATTGAGGAAGAGCCCCGGCTCACAAGATTCAAGGTGATCATTCATGAAACAATCGATGACGGCCTGCTGCCTTCTGACCTTATCCCTGTTGCTGCCATCCTGCCAATTGCCTGAGCCTGGAACGGGAAAGATGAATTCATCCGCAGCCCTGCAGAAAACACTCATTGACTCCGGTGACAATATTCGCGTCGAGACCTGGAGCGTCGATTCCCGGAAAGTCAACCTGTCCACCGACCACAGCTGGAATGTCTCCAAGAGCGTGCTGCATGGCGGGCGCCAGGAAAACGTAGATGTCGTGGACGTGGACAACGGCGTGCTGCGCTTCCGGATCATCCCGACCCGGGGCATGAACATCTGGGACGCACATACCAAAGACGGCTTCCGCCTCGGCTGGAACTCACCGGTCAAGGAGATCGTTCACCCGGGATTCGTCAACCTTGACACCCGCGGTGGCCTCGGCTGGCTCGAAGGATTCGGCGAGATGCTCAACCGCTGCGGCCTGGCCTCTTTCGGGGCACCCGGCATCGACGTGGTGCCCAGCAATACCGGGGCCCCCACCGAGGTCACCCTCGGCCTGCATGGAAAGATCAGCTACCTGCCTGCCAGCAGGTGCGAGGTCATCATCGAACCCGCCCCCTCGCGAAAGATCAGGATCCGGGGCTATATCGATGAGACCATGATGTTCGGCACGCAGCTGCGACTGGTTTCAGAAATCTGGACCGAGCCCGGCTCCTCGACCATCCATTTCGAAGACGAGATCATCAACCTGGCTGATAAGGACCAGGAGATGCAGTACCTCTACCATTGCAACTTCGGGCAACCGCTGCTGGACGAGGGAACCCGGTTCATCGCCCCGGTCAAGAAGGTGCTGCCACGGGATGCCCGCGCTGCTGTGGGAGGTCTTGAGGGCTGGGACGTCTACGGGCCCCCGCAGGCGGGCTATACCGAGCAGGTCTACCTCATGACCCTCTGGGGTGACGAGAACAACCAAACCGAGACCATGCTCCAGAACAAGGCGGGAGACCGGGGCGTATCGCTGACCTTCTCGACCACCGAGCTGCCCTACTTCACCCTGTGGAAGAACACCACGGCGCTCAAGGATGGCTACGTCACCGGCATCGAGCCGGGCACCAGCTACCCGATGCTGCGCAGCATCGAGAGAAAGGGTGGACGGGTTCCCGTCCTCAAGGGAGGACAGTCCTACAAGGCCAGCATGGGAATCAACGTCCTGGCCGACAGTGCTGCGGTGGAGGCCGCCCGCAAGCGGATCGCGGCCCTGCAGGGAGACCGGAAAACCACCGTCCAGAAGGAAGCCCTCAGCCAGTAAACACCAGCCCTGCGCCCAGGGAGACGAGGTCAAAGATGAAGCGGTTCTATTGCCTAGTTCTCGGGGTTCTCGCATTGCCTGGCATGGGGAGAGCCGATGACCAGAAGCTGGTCCTGGCCCATTACATGACCGACATGGTCCCGCGTACCCGGCAGAAGCTCATCCGCTGGATTGACCCGGAGCTGGCGGAGCCCGGAGGCAGCACTGCCGCCCTGGGAGGCCTGCACCAGACCGTGCCGATGGCATCTCTTCACCTGCAGGACGCGGATCTCGAAAAGGCTGTCGATTTTGAGATCCGGGCAGCCCGGCAGCTGGGCATCGACGGTTTCCAGTTTTACTATCCCCTGGTAGATCACACACCCGTGCTCGCTCGCAATTACAACGCCATCATCGCACAGTTCATCAGGCTGAGCGACTCACGCTACAAGGGCTTCCGTATCAGCCTCTGTCTCGCTCACCCCGCAACCGGCAAGCCAACCTCGGAGAAAGAGAAGATCTCCCTCTGGAGCCCACCGATCCGGGAGTTGCTGAACTCAACCGGAAAGTCCCCTGCCTGGCTCAGGGCCGGTTCCGGGTCCCTGCTCTTCTACCTCTGGGTAGGAGATGCGCTCGCCGATGGCATCGATGGCCTCGCCCACAAACCAGCTGAAATTAAAAAGGTCGCAGAGGCCTACCAGCGCTTCTCAAAAGCGATCGGAACACCCATCGAGTTTGTCTACCAGGTCCGCCGTCCCGAGATAGACGCGCCCTACATCGACAGCATCGTGAAGACCTTCCCCGCCGTCTGGGGCTGGACCGCCAGCGATGAGAACCTGGAATTCTGGGACTACCTCGCCCGGCGCTGCCGGCAGGAGGGCTGCCTTTATACCCAGTCGGTTTACCCGGACTACTACACCTCCAAGGTCTACGCCAGGGGAAAGAACAACCATGCAATCCTCCCGACCGGGGTGGCACTCAAGGCCGGGCTCGACGGGATCGAGCGCCATTACCGCGTCACCAACCTCGCACAGACACAACTGCTGCTGCTGGAGAGGGCCATCCGCCACGATGTAAAGCTGATCAATTACGTAACCTGGAACGATTTCCCCGAAGGCCACCACCTCGCCCCCGAAGCCAGCCACAACTTCGGCCCTTCCCTGCTGCTGCGCCATTTCAAACGCCGCTGGAAATCCGGCAAAGAGGATATCCTCCAGGATGAGGCCATCGTTTTTTTCAAGAAATACCGCCACGATGCGAAACCGAAATACCCTGTCGAGCTGAAGGTGAAGAGCCGCAACAGGAACCTTGCCGGTGAAGACCGCATCGAATTGGTGACACTGCTGAGAAAGCCGGCCCGGTGCACCCTCAACGGTAAATCCCTCGGAATGGTCGGGCAGGGACTCCGGGTCCATTCAATCCCCAGCGAACCGGGGCCGGTCAGGGTGCTGGTGGTGCGTGAGGGGAAGCAGGTGATCCGCTTCAAGACCCCCCTGGCAATCAGTAACTCACCGCTGCGCACCGACCGCCTGACCTATTCCTATTCGAGCTCCTTTGAGGACGAATACCGGAAATTATTCGACTGACGCCCCCCCGGAAGCCGCTGCTCCCCGCCGCAACTCATCAAGGGCCCGGCTGAAATCTTCCGGTGGTTCACAGCTGAACCTGCGCTCCCCCTCCCAGTCTCCGGGAAGCTCCAGGGAACGGGCATGCAGGGTGAGACGGTCGATCCCCTGCAGCTGCCCCCAGGTCCCTGTTGCAGAGGGGCGGTAGAGGGAATCGACCGCCAGGGGGAAGCCCGCTGCCAGGGCATGGACCCTGATCTGGTGCGTCCGTCCACTGAGGGGCCGGGCGCGTACAAGGGTGAAGGTTCCGAACCGCTCGACTGCCTCGAATACCGTCTCGGAGCTCTTGCCTGCAGGCCCCCAGCGCATACGCCCCTTTCGTCCAGTCTCGATGGGGACACTGATGGTTTTCCTGGCCGCAGCCATGTCCCCCAGGACGATGGCGAGGTACTCCTTGCTCACCTGCCTGGCCTCGAAGGAGGCCGAGAGCTTTCTCTCGGCTACCGGGGTTTTTGCGAAGATAACGAGGCCGCTTGTCAGCCGGTCGATCCGGTGGACCACCCGCGGACGGATGTACTCCTCCACAGGCTTGTCCTCCCGCTGGCGAAGCTCGCGGCGCAGCAGGAAGGCCAGGCAGCTCTCAGCCTCCTTCTGCCGGTCGGGAATTACGGGAACACCCGAGTCCTTGACCAGCACGACGACCTGCCCATCTTCATGAAGGATCCCGACCCCGCTGCCCTCGGTCCCCATCGCCATCGGCTCGATGCCATCGAGCCCCCCGACTACAGACAATTGATCCAGGTCGCCCAGCCGCGCACGGGGGGACACCGGCAGCTTGCCGCTTCGAACCTTCCCATCCGCAAAAAGCGGCCGCAGCCCGCGGCGCGGCAGATCGGGGAACAGCAGGGCAAGGTACTCGATAACCGTGTAGTCCTTGAAAAACTGTGGTGTTGACAGTTCTCTGTCTTCGCTGCTCATGTTCGCTCAAAATCTGCTGGGAAAAACGGCTGGTTCACAATGGAAACGGTTGAGAACCTCTCAAGAGAAACAGTATCGTACCCGGTGTAGAACAATCTACCGTTCAAAGATATAGAACCCCTGCCAATCCTGGAGTAATGAAATGAAAGTTCTGATCGCTACTGGTGAATTCGGCGAATGCCTCGAGGTGTATTACGCCGTCCATCGATTGAGAGAAGAGGAAATCGAGCCGGTTGTCGCTGCGCCCGAAAAGAAACGTCTTCAGCTGGTCGTTCATGATTTCGAGCCCGGCTACGACAGCTATACCGAAAAATTCGGCCACACGATCGAGGCTGATATCAGCTACGACGATGTCGATCCGAATGACTACGACGCCATCCTGATCCCCGGCGGGCGTGCCCCTGAAGAGCTTCGCCGGTATCCGAAGGTCCTGAGCATCGTGCGCCACTTCATACTGCAGGACAAGCCCATCGGCGCCATCTGCCATGGCCCGATGCTCCTCTACGCAGCGGGAAGTATCGAGGATGTGACCCTGACCTGCTACGAGGGGATCCGAACGGAAGTAGAGATGGCCGAGGCCAACTACGTCGACGAGGAGGTCGTGGTGTCCCGGAACTTCGTTACCGCCAGGGGCTGGGGCGATATGGGGCCATTTTTCAAGGCCTTCATCGCCCAGCTGGGTTAGAGCAGCTCATTCAGGGAGCTCCAGTATTGGGGGCAAAGATGAATATTTTCCGGCCCCAGGCGTCTCAAATAGCACCAACTCACGCGAAAAGGGAAAATCTGCTGCTTTTCTCTGATACACGGGTTAGCTTAGAGAAAGACCGGTTTTAATAGCGGCCCCGGCACAGTGGAGCGCTTCAGGATGCGATACAGGCAACAGAAAAAACCTCTTCCAGCGTGGTTCCTCACGCTCTCCGCAGCTTTATTTGCCTGCCAGGGTTCACTGCACGCTGACTGGGTGAGCCTTCGAAACGGGGACCACCTGCGGGGAATCAACCTCGAGAAAACCCGCGACGGATACCGCTTCACCCTGGAAAACGGCAAGGTTACCCAGATCGCCGCCAACGAGTTCTTCCACCTCGAAAAAAGTGCTGCCGGTGAGAGGGTCACCTTTCGTGGCAAGAAGATCACCCTGAAAAAGAAGATTTCCGTCCTGCAGAAGGAGATGGCCCTGCAGCTCGTCTCCCAGGTCAGAAACGTGGAGACCTGGGCACGGGGCGAGCACGCAGCTACCCGGTTGAAATTAAAACCCCAGGCCATCAACCGCAAGCAGGCCGCAAAGGAAAAGGAACGGGTCATCGTCGGGAGCTTTCCCCGCCCCGCCCTGAAGAAAAAAGAAGCCGACCTCGTCGCGCTGGTTGGAAGCGGGCTGGAGGCAATGAAGAAGCACCTCGAGCTCGACCGCGACAAGCAGGTGCGCACGCTGGCGAAGACCCTCTCGGGAAGCCGGCTGGCCGCCGCCAGGCGACTGGCGGCCAGGGAGCTGGGAAAACATTCTTCCTCAACCGGCCTCGCCAGCCTGGCCCGCTCGGCCATGGTGGATGACTACCGCAGCATTCGCGACCTGAGCCTCGCATCACTGAGGAAAATCAACGACAAGAATACCGCGATGTACTTCGTGCCGGGGCTCAGAAACGAGAACCCCCATGTGCGAACCCGGGCGGCAAACGCCATCTCTGTTTTCCCCAACCGCGCGGCTGTCCCCGAGCTGCTGACCACCATGCGAATGACCTGGAGCGGCTTCGGGCGCGCCTTCATGATGCAGGTGACCCAGCGCAGCTATATCGCTGATTACGAGCTGGTCTCCGGTGGCACAGGATTTTCACTTGTCGAGGTTGCTGATCCCGTTGTCAAAACCAACCTTGAAGGAGTCGCGCTGGACGTGAAGGTACGGCGCGTTGAGATGGTCGCCCGGATCAGGGCCCTTCACAAGATCACCGGCCAGGATTTCGGCACCGATGTAAGGGCCTGGGAAAACTGGTGGGAAAAGAACAAGAACAACTGACCCGCCCGTAAAGGCGGTTCTCACACCCCCCTGAAGCTACAAGGAGCTCTCAACTTGACTCGAAAGCAGCACTTTTTTTTCTTCCTCGCAACAACCCTCGTACTGGGAGGCGCCGCCTTCTTCTCCTTCCTTGACCTGCACAACCCTGGCGGTTGCGGTTGCATTTCCACCGCCTCTGCTCTCGAAGCCGGAGACGACGCCAAGAAGAAAGCCGGGACGGAAAAGAAATACCCCGAGGCAGACCCTGAAAAAGGTCACATCGAGGGGATCGTGGTCCTGAAGGGACCGGCCCCGAAACTTGAAGCGCTTCCAGGCGTGCCGCCCAACAACAGGGACAAGGCTGTCTGCGCCGCGCACTTCAAGGACGAACGCCTCGTACTTGGAAAAGACAACGCCATTCGCGATGTGGTCCTCACCTTCTCTGACATGAAAAAGAGCCGCAAGCGCCCCAAGGCCCGCACCGTCAAGCTCAACAACAAGGGCTGCCTCTTCGAACCCCACATCGTGGCGATGTCCGTCGGCTCCACCCTCGAGGTCGTCAACTCCGACACCGTTCTGCACAATACGAGGGCGGTGCTCGAGATGAACTTCAACCGGGCCATCGGCAGCGGCCAGAGCTTCAAGGAGAGAGCCCGCAAGGAAGGCTTCGCCCTGGTCCAGTGCGATTTTCATCCCTGGATGAACGCCCAGGTCCATATCCTCCCAAATGAGTACTTCGATGTCAGCGACACCGGCGGCAAGTTCAAGATCATGAACATCCCCCCGGGAACCTACACGCTGGAGGCCCGCCACGAGGTGCTCGCACCCTTCTTTGTCGAGAAAAAGCCGCGGAAGAAGGTGACCATCAAAAAGGGAGAGACCCTCAAGCTGACCTTCGAGATCGAGGCCCCGAAGGAGTAAGACAGCCTGCAGCCCTGGTCAGGATATCCCGGGGAGCCTCACTCGGCTCCCTGGAGAATCCAGCTCTTGACCAGGCGCATGTCGTCATCGCCGAGATAGCCTCCATCAAGCGGCATCCGCTCCCCCTCTCCCATGACCGCCGCGGCGAGATGGGTACCCCTGAGCTTGCGCCAGAGATAGCTGTTGGGCGGCAGGTAGGGGCGAATATGACGCGGAG
>CAJWZY010000116.1 GCA_913050545.1 uncultured bacterium
GGGCCAGGTTCTCGATGAAGCCCCCGGATGCGAGCTGATCGTCAACCCGGGCGATGGTTTTCCTCCCATCGAGGAGGGGGCCAATACCTCCGGCTGGATCAGGACCAGCGCGTGGAACATGCTGCTTCTTGACCAGAGCGGCGGTTGCAGCGGCGGCGGACCTGCCCGCATGGCCGGGGCGTGGGTGGCGCCCTACAATATGGCCGAGGAAAACCCCCGGGCAGGAGATGAGTGGGAGATAGATTTCCTCCTGGCAGAGTCCATGGGATGGCCCGGGCGTTTCAACAATACCCCGACCTGGACCAGCCTCAACCACATACGCTCACTTGGCCACAA
The DNA here is from genome assembly GCA_913050545.1 of uncultured bacterium. Lineage (GTDB taxonomy): Bacteria > Planctomycetota > UBA8108 > UBA8108 > UBA8108 > UBA8108. Next base: position 337 of record CAJWZY010000116.1, read on the forward strand.
CCTGCCCTCCGATGACCTGGTTAATTTCGAGAACATTGCTTCCTCAGTGCTGAACGGCACCGATAACAAGGTCGCCATCGCGACGACCTACATCGAGAATATAACCGGGGATCCGCAGTCGGTGGAAATCTGCACCGCCAGCGATGACTCCATCCGGGTCGATGTAAATAATTACACGGTCGTCAATGTAAACGCCTGCCGCGGTTCAGCCGGCGACTGCCAGGAGCGGAACTGCGCCGAGCTGGCGCCCGGCATGAACAAGGTTACCGTCTATGTCTGGGAAGGCGGCGGTGGCTGGAATTTCCGGCTTGGAGTGATCGATACGGCCACGGGCATCCGGCTGGATGACACCACCGGCGAAGATTTCGGGCTTATCTTTCATGGAACCGGCGAAGACGATGATCTCGAGGGCCAGGTCCTCGATGTGGAACCCGAGTGCTCCCTCGGAGAGGTGGCTGGCCCCGGCGAGCCCGGCGAACCGCTGAATCCCCTTGCCGCCGGAGTGAATCCGTTCGGATGGATCCAGTCCCACGCCTGGAACCTGCTCTTCCTTGACCAGGCCTCCGGCTGTAGCGGGGGCGGAGCCTTCATCATGGGCAACAACTGGGTAGCTCCCTACGACCTGGGCGAAGAGAATCCCCGTGCGGGCGAGGAATGGGATATTGATTTCGCCCTGGCTGAGTCCCGCGGCTGGCTTGGTAACGCGCAGATCGGCGAGATTCCCACCTGGGTAAGCGTTAACTTTCTGCGGGACCTGGGTGCGAACCTGCTGCCTACCGACCTTGTGGATTTCAATTCGATGGTCGGGCAGCTCGGCTTCCCGGGCAACGACAACGTCATGGCGGTGGCGACGACCTATGTCGAGAACACAACCGGAGAGCCGATGCAGGTGCGGGTGTGTACGGCCAGCGATGATTCGATCCGGGTTGATGTGAACAAGCAGACCGTGGCGCTGGTCAGCGCCTGCCGCGGCTCCGCGGCGGACTGCCAGGAGCTGAACTGCGCTGTTCTCGAGCCAGGGGTCAACAAGCTCACGGTCTATGTCTGGGAAGGCGGAGGCGGCTGGAATATGCGGGTCGGCCTGCGGGATTCCAACGGGGCTATTCTCGATGATCGCAGCGAGGAGGTTATTTTTCACGGCGATGGGGCCGAAGATGAACTTGAGGGCAGCACCAACGATGATCCTCCCGACTGTGGTGATGTCGGAGGCGGAAATGGAATGGGAGTCAATCCGGCCGGCTGGATTCAGAGCACTGGCTGGAACCTGCTCTTTCCACTGCTGAATCCGCTTGGTTGCGGTGGCGGTGGAGCAGGAACGATGGAACAGAACTGGGTGGAGCCCTACGAGATGATCGACGAGGACCCCCAGGCCGGGGATGCCTGGCCGGATATCGATTTCGGTTTCGGGCTGGCTACAGGGTTTGACAACGGCGGCATTACAGAAGATCCCACCTGGATGACTGCCTCGTACCTTGCTGAAGAATACGATGTCAATATTCTCGCCCTGGACCTGGTCAACTTCCAGGACATGGCGGTCGCTATGAGCAATTCAGATGCCGCAGATATGCTGGTTCCAAATGACAATGTGATGGGCATCGCGACGAGCTATGTGATCAACAACCTGGATGAGCCACTTTCTGTAGATGTCTGCACGGCAAGTGATGATTCCATAACAGTTCACGTCAACGGCGAGCTGGTGACCAATGTCAGCGCCTGCCGCGGTTCAGGCGGCGCAGCCTGCCAGGAGACCAGGCCCGCCATTCTCGAGCCCGGCCTCAACCAGATCATGGTGCAGGTCTGGGAAGGTGGCGGTGGCTGGAATTTCCGTTTCGGGCTGAGAGAGAGCGGAGGCTTCCAGAATCTCAGCGATGGTAATGACCTGGTCGAATTTCTCGGCGCAAATGTGGATGGTGAGCCTGTCGACCCTGGCGGGCCGGATGATGAGATCTGTGACAATGGCCTCGATGATGATGGTGATGGCGACGCTGATTGCGCAGATGCCGATTGTGCAGATGCCCTCAACTGCCAGGAGCCGCCACCGCCGGTGGGTCCGCAGTTCCTGCGTGCCGATTCCGACACCAATGGCATCGTGAACCTTACCGATGCCATTTTCACTCTCAACTACCTCTTTCTTGGCGGTGGCGAACCAGCCTGCCTGGATGCGAGCGACAGCGACAACAACGGCCTGGTCCAGCTGACCGATGCGATCTTCCTCTTGAACTACCTCTTTCTCGGCGGCGGGGCTCCCCCAGCGCCGACAAATGAGTGTGGTCTTGATCCCGAAGAACCGCCGGATGCGATCGGTTGCGAGAGGTTCACCGGCTGCCCCTGATCCGGTAGCGGCTTCTTTGTTGTACTGGTGGCCTCGCGGTAGTTAACTGGTAGGGTATAGGGTCTATTGGAGGGAGGCTCTGTCCCTCTCGGCAGTTCTCTTTGCCTGTCGTAAATTATTCAGACACAGATTTAATTCAGCTCTCATGCTGCGACCAGGAGGTCTTGAAATATGTCTTTTTCCACCAGGTGGTTTTTTTCCAGTTTTGCCATTGTCCTGCTTTTTGCACACCACGCAGAGCTCAAGGCCCAGGCCATAGCGCAGTGGGATTTTGAAGGATCCCTCGATGCGACAACCCAGAGCCAACCGCTCGTTGGAGAGTTCGCTACACCTGCCTTCGAGACGGTCTTCGATTTCGAGGAGAAGGAGTTCGGTGAAGATGTCGCCGAGGTCTGCAGGTTCGAGCAGGGTACCTATTTCAGGATGTACCATGGTCTCTCACCGAACGCTGGAGGGGCGTACGTCAACCAGTACACGCTGATTCTTGATGTGATGTACCCGGAGGCCTTTGGACCCGATGATCCCGATGGCCTGCTTGGAACCACCGGCTGGCAGGCGCTCTACCAGACCAACGAGACCAATACCAACGATGGCGACTGGTTCGTGAACCCGACCGGGGGAATCGGCATCAGCGGCAACTATCCCGGCTCTGTCCCTGATGGGCAGTGGCACCGCCTGGCGCTGGCTGTGGACCTGGTCGCGGGAACCTACACCAGCTACATCAACGGCGAGCGAGTCCAGCAGAATACAGGCCAGACCGTGGATGGGCGTTTCGCCCTGGGGGAATCGGTCCTGATCTTTGCCGATGAGTCCGGGGAGACAGCCGGAGGCTATGTCAGCAGTATCCAGATCCGGGATGTGGCGATGACAGACGCGGAGCTTGCCGAGATGGGCGGCCCGACAGCAGAGGGGATTCCTCTGCCTGAATGTCTCGGCCCGCGCTGTTGTCTCAACAGGCAGTTCCGGGTCAATTACATTGCCGACTCGAACACCGTGGTGGCCTCCTGGGCGAGTCTCGAAGGAGACGAGGCCTTCGAGTTGCTGAGAAACGGCGAGCCGGTCAGCGAGATTCTCAGTGCTGATACCGTCAGCTTCGAAGACCGTGATCCTCCCGCCGGGGGAGCCGGAGTGGAATATGTGCTTCGCCATCTGCAGGGGGGCGAGGAGGAGGTCTCCTGCTCAAGCCCGGTAGACACCTTCGCCTGCCCGGACCGTCTTGATTGCCGCGTTGACCAGGTTACCAGCACGGTGACCCTGGGTTGGTCGGCTGGGATTAATCTCCCTGTGACCGGTTTTTCTCTAAGGCGGGATGGGGAGGAGATTGCCGCCCTGGAGGCCACCGAGACAAGCTATACCGATGTGGTCGCTGAGGCCGGCCGCTACAACTATACGGTCGCGATCCTGGGAGAGGACGGGGAGATTTGCGATACAGCCCTCGCCTGCCTGGCCGTGGTGACGGGAATTGATCTCGGCCCCGGCATCGAGGGCGTGATCAACCAGTATGATTTCAGCGGTGACCTGTCATCCTCTACCGGCGGACAGGATCTCCTGCCCTTCATCTCATCTCCGCTCGATCCGGCCTTCGACGAGCCGGGCTATGATTTTGAAGATATGGTTATCGGTGAGGAAGAGGCGGAGGTCGCCTCCTTTACCAGGGGTACCTTCTTCCAGCTCTTGACGGGCTTTGAGCCTAATGGCGGTGGAGGCTACACCAACCAGTACACCCTGATCATGGATGTGATGTTCCCCGAGGGTTCCCTGCTGGAGTCAGGCTGGGCTGCCCTCTACAACACCAACCCACCCGCCGGCAACGATGGTGACTGGTTCGTGCAGAACGCCAACCGCGGCATAGGGATCAGTGGTAATTACGCAGGCGAGGTTCTGCCCGACACATGGCATCGACTGGCCCTCGTCGTAGACCTCGTTGAGGGAAGCTTCACCAGCTACATCGATGGGAACCAGGTTCAGCAGAATACAGGGGAAACTCTCGACGGGAGGTTCTCCCTCTACTCGATCAATGATGGGGCCCTGGAAGGGTTTTCCATCTTTGCTGATGATACCGGGGATAACTCCAGCGGCTACGTCAACAGCGTCCAGGTCAGGGATGTTGCCATGCCGGCCGGCGAGATTGCCGCGCTTGGCGGACCGAGTGCCGAGGGGATCCCGGTCCTGCCTCCCTATACCTGCCCGATGGGCCTGCAATGTTGCGCAGACCAGCAGGGAGGCGGTGTCAGCCTCAGCTGGGAAGGGGGAGCGGGGATGGATGGCCTGGAGATTTTCCGCAATGGTGAGTCGATCGCAAGTATTGCAGTTGATGAATCCAGCTTCATAGACCAGGGGGCTCCTCCCGGTGACCATGTCTACGAGATTCGGGCCACCGGAGAGGAAAAGTGCGGAAACCTGCCGCTGACCTGCAATGTGCTCCTCTTTGATGAAGAGGACTACATCCTCTTTGAGGGTTTCGACTGTTACCGCACCGACGAAGAGCTCGCCGCGGCAGGGTGGGAAGCCGTCGAGGACAATGCTCCCCTCGAGGACCAGCGCTGGACCATTACGAACCCATCAGGCCGGGCCAATCCACCCTCAGCGAACGGGAAGCCCACAACGGGCGGCTTTGTGATTTCCGAGTACTCTTCTGCGAGTCTTGATGTCCCCGGTAGCGGGGCCTCACACGACCTCTGGAGCCCCTCCTTCAGCACGGTCGGCCATGATGAGGTCTGGCTTCACATGGACGCCTCCGTGCAGCTCAACAACAACGGCGACGCGGTCTTTGATGTCGATGTGTCGAGCGATGATGGCGCGACCTGGGACAATGTCTACCGGCGGATCGCTCCGGCCAGGATGGTGGAGCCCCTGCCCTCCCTCGACCTTGATAATGTTGATGGTGCCTACGGGAGGCTGCATGTAGACCTCTCTGAATTCGCCGCCGACCAGGACTCCGTGCGTTTCCGTCTGCGTCATTTTGAGCCCACCTGGGACTGGTGGATCGCTGTGGACAATGTGCTGGTGGACGACAAGGCTCCCGGTGGGAATATCGAGGTGCTGCCGCTGGTCGACTTCAGCGATGAGGCCGTTCCCCAGGACTGGGATGTCTATCCGGGAGATGGCTCAGAGGGACTGCGCCCGTGGAACGTCGATGACATCTGCACGGTGTCCCTCCTGAACGCGGGACTGGATTTCCCCGACATGGCCGATGGCCGCCAGCTCCATCATTTTGATGAGTACTTCGCCATGGTCGATCCGGTCTGCACCGGCGACGTCATGGACGAGTACATGGTGACACCGCCGATGGATTGCTCGGCTTACGAGCAGGTATTCCTCCACGCCAGGTCATCAATCCTGGCAAGTGGTGACACGATCGCCGAGATCCTTCTCAGCCTCGATGGAGGTGAGACCTGGGAGGAAGAGCCGATCTTCTCCTACTCCGCAGGCGGCCTGAGTGTTGCGGGGGAGGAGCCCTACTACAATGAGTTCGTCTTTGAGCTTCCAAGGGCCGCGGGAGAGATCGATGTGGCCATCGGCTTCCACTACTCGACCGGGGGCCTGCCCGGGCTTCAGACCTGGTGGGCATTAGACGATATTGCCGTTACCGCCAGCGGGGCGGATGGTCCCGGTCCCCAGCCCGGCGCCCAGGAGTTTATCCGGGGAGATGCGGATGACAACGGCAGCCTGCAGCTGACCGATGGCATCTACATCCTGAATTTCCTCTTTCTCGGTGGAGCTGCTCCAGGCTGTACGGAGTCTGCCGATGCCGATAACAACGGTGCTGTTCAGCTGACCGATGGAATCTACATCCTGAATTTCCTTTTCCTTGGAGGAGCAGATACTCCACTTCCTGGAGGATTCGCCTGCGGTCCGGATCCCGATGAGGAGGGCTCTCCTCTCGACAGCGGCTGCGAGAACTATTCAAGTTGCCCCTGAGTGGCGGCCTGGCCCCTTGCAGGCCCGGGAGTTGATGTCCGGCCAGTCTTCCCCGGCCGGGCATCAGCTTTATCACGGGTTGAAAATGGGTGGGATTTATCGTGCCTGTGACAGTCCGTGGTTTATCTTATCCGCAGACCGATTCGGAATTATTTCCTGAAAGCTCTGGGAGGTTCATGGCTTTGAAAGGTCCTTTGCTGTTGCCGCGCCTGGTCTTGTTGGGAGCTGTCTGTGCCACCTGTTTCTCATGTGGACGGGATGGGCAGGAGGCTGTGCAGGATGCGGGCCCGCCCTCCTCTTCCCTCCATCTCTTTGCCGCGGAACCTGTTCCGCCGGGGTGCAGGGATGAATTGTCACGGCTGAGAGACCTGCATGAAAAAGGTAGTCCCGCGGAGATCACAAAGGCCCACCCGGGATTTCTGAAT
>CAJWZY010000117.1 GCA_913050545.1 uncultured bacterium
TCTGTTGCCAGAGGATCGCACCGGTCTCCTTGTCAAAGGCCAGCAGGTGCCCGGCCACGACCACCGCTTTACCGCCGGTCACGATGAATGAGGAGGCACCACCTTCATGCGGCAGCTCCGTCGTCCACAGGGGCTTGCCGTTTTCCTGGTCGACGCAATGGGCGTGGGTCGTCCCCAGGAAATAGACCCGGCCCTGGTGGACACAGGGGGTGCTCGATCCGGTTCTCTCTTCGAGCTTCCCGGCCGCGCTGTATTTCCAGGCGGTCCTGCCATCCTTGAGGTTGACGCAGAGGAGGACATCCCGTGCGGCATCGAGCGTTGTTGGAATAGCTCTCAGGGTGCGTTGTCTCATTTTTTCGGGGATGTCGTTTTTTTCGAACCAGGTCTCGAGGCTTTCCTGGGTGGGGAACTCATGGTCCTCGACAGCGTCAAATTTTTTGAGGACAGCGAGCGGGACCGCATCCGGTCCTGCTTTCAGTCGCCGGGAGATGACGCTTTTCCAGCGCTTGTCGTTTTTCTCCAGGTTCTTCTCGATCCAGGCATCGATGCGGTCTTCGAGAGCCCGGCCCAGGAGATTCGGAGGAAGCTCTGCCCGGGCCTTCTCCATCGCAGCAAGCAGGGCGGCGGGCATCTCACCCTGCTTAAACCAGCGCAGCCTCCTGAGGATCTCTTTGCTGAGACGTCGATAGGGGACCTCGGTCTGTGAGCGCCAGTTGATGTAGAGAAAGGCCTGGCCGCCGGCGATCACGGGGCTTCCATAGCCGCATTTCTGGGGAAAGGTTTCGCTCTCCCAGGACAAGCCGGGTCCCTTGCTTGTCCAGGATTCACCGATCGGTACAGAGTCCCTGATAACGCCGGCGCGATTGTGCCCACGCCATTGAGGGAAATCATTGCCCTGCGCGGGGCAGGTGGCTAACAGCAGGCCGGTCACGATGATGGGATGGAATATTTTCATGCCAGCAGGTCGTGGAGGACCTCTCCATTGAGGGTTAATAGAGCTTTGATGGGTATCATCTGGATCTCGAGTTTCTCCGGCTGTGGCGAACCGGCATTTTAGCCGCAGGGGATCAGGGGTTCACCTCATTATTAGTTTCTCCAGGGTGTTGGTTCTCAGGTACAACCTAGGCCTGTCCCCTGGAGACTTTATTCATGCACCTTTTCCGAATTACAGTTCTTGTGCTCCTGTCCAGCTGTGCGCTGGCTGCCGACAGGCCGAACATCCTGTTTATCTATACCGATGACCAGTCTCACCGTACGGTCAGCTGCTACCCGGAAGCCTACAAGTGGGTGAAGACTCCGAATATCGATCGGCTGGCGGGGCAGGGGGTACGTTTTACCCACGCCTATGTCGGCACCTGGTGCATGCCCTCAAGGGCGACCATGCTGACCGGGCGCCACCAGTACGGCGTGAAGTCCATGCGCATGGAGGGACGCTATCCCGGCAGCACCTACGACCCGAAGGAGAGTCCCTTCTGGCCGAGTGTGTTCCGGGCGGCGGGTTACCATACGGCGCAGATCGGCAAATGGCATACCGGTGTGGATACGGGCTTCGGGCGCGACTGGGATTACCAGGTGGTCTGGAACCGGCCCCGCCATCCTGCGAACGCGGGTAACTATTACGGCGACCAGTTGATCGAGATCAACGGCAAGCCGGCTGCGAAGGTTGGCGGCTATACCACCGACTGGTATACCGACCGGGCGGCTGAATACATCCAGGGAGAACATCGGGATGAAAAGAAGCCCTGGTATCTCTGGCTCTGTTACGGGGCGGTTCACGGGCCTTATACGCCGGCTGAGCGCCACCGTGCGGCCTATGCCGGGGTCGAGGTTCCCCTTCCCGGAGATATCTTTCCGGAGCGCAGCGGCAAGCCGGAATATGTCCGCAAGAGAGATACCTGGGTGCGAGGGAAGGATGGGGGCGCTGAGCTGAACCCGGCTCGAAAGCTTCGGACGGTGAAGAATATGCCCCTGCATGGCAACGATCTGCAGGCCTGGGTGCGGCAATATCACCAGGGAGTCCTGGCGATCGATGAGGCGGTGGGGCGCCTGCTGGAGACGCTCAGGGAGACAGGCCAGGACCGTAACACGCTGGTGGTTTTTGCTGCCGACCAGGGGATCGCCTGGGGGCAGCATGGTTTCCAGCAGAAGATTGCCCCCTACGATGCCAACATCCGGGGGCCGCTGATTATGAGTTTCCCGGGGGTTATTCCCGCCGGAGGCGTCTGCCCCTCACCTGTGGGCGGCACCGATCTGCCTCCGACCTTCTTTGGCTTTGCCGGGCTCAAATTGCCGTGGAAGATGCACGGGCACGACCTGGCGCCGCTTCTGAAAAAACCGGGCAGGCGCTGGGAGCATCCCGCACTGACAATCCTGACCGGCCAGTCCTTTGGTGCCGATACCGACAGGGTTCCTGTCGACCCGGCAAAGCTCTACGCCACGGCAAAGGTGCCCTGGTGGGTGTCGCTGGCAAAAGGGCGACACAAATATATCCGAACCCTGGTCAAGGGAGAGATCGAGGAGCTTTACGATCTCGAGAAAGATCCCGGGGAGCTTCACAATCTCGCGCTGGAGCCGGCCCATCGCACGAGGTTGCGTGCCATGCGGGCGGCGACTATTGCTGAGCTGAAGAGGACCGATGCCGTGATGGCTGATCACCTTCCTGCCGTCGGCACTCCGGAGTGATCCCCTTGTCCGGATAAAAAATGGTATCCCCGACAGGACTCGAACCTGTTGCCTCCGGTTTAGGAAACCGGCGCTCTATCCAGATGAGCTACGGGGACCCACTTGAATGGAGGAGGATATCGCAGGCCCGGGGTCAACGCAATGCCATGTCTGCGGCAGGGGGGATCACGACCTGGGGCCCCGATCTGGTATACTCCGCACTTATGACAGGGGCCAGCAGAGCTGAAATCCAGTTCGTCTACTTCGATTGCGGAGGAACTCTCCTCAGGGTGCTTCCATCGGTAGGGGGCGTGTATTCGAGTTGTGCCGCGGAGCATGGCTTCCGGGTAGAGGCGGATCTTCTCGATCAGCGGTTCCTCCAGGCCTGGAATGATTCCAAGGAGCGTGCAAGGGCAAGGGGTTGCGCCTGCTCTGACGAGATCCTGCGGGATGAATGGAGGCGGATCGTTACGGATACTTTTGGTGATACGATTTCCGGCGAGGCGATCGGGGAGGTGTTTGAGGATCTTTACCTGCACTTTGTGGAGCCTTCGGCATGGACTCTCGATCCGGGTATTCGCCCCCTGCTGGAAAGATTACGCCGACAGGGACTCCGGCTGGGGATCCTGTCGAACTGGGATCGCCGCCTGAGACGGACCCTCGAGAAGCTCGGGCTCCTGGAGTTATTCGATCAGTTTGTCATCTCCAACGAGGTCGGCTGGGAGAAACCTCACCCGGTGGTTTTTGAGCAGGCGGTTAAAAAGGCCGGCTGCAGGGCCGAAAACATCCTGCACGTGGGTGATTCGATGGAGGCTGATATATTACCGGCTCTTGGGCATGGAATGCGGGCCTTGTGGGTGGGGCCCTCCAGTTCTCCAGGGCAGTGCCCGGCAGGGGCTGAATGCTTTGAGAGCGTTACAGCGCCTCAGTGGAAGGAATGGGAAGGGCTCCTTGGTATCTGTAAATAGTTACAAACATTAAGATTAAGAAGCCTTATTCCTGGCCCGTATTAAATGGTTACGGCTGCTGGTTGAAATAAAGTTGCAGAGCCTTCAGGAGGGTACTAAAAATAATACAGTGCCCAAGATGTCCTACCCCTAAGCATTCTCGCCAAGTGTTTATTGCTCTGCTACGTTCTATCCATCTTGGGCACATTTTTTTTCTCAGCCGCCCTGGGCAGCCTTCCCGCAGGGCCCCTTATATTGATCTACAGCACTAAGATAGGTCAATAAGAGGAAATCCGGGCTACAGGGCGTCTGCTCGGCTCTTGCAGGAGGCGATTATGGGATGGACTCGCTTCCCGGGGTGAGGGCTTTTCAGGCGTAGCTGAAACAGCAAAAAGAGCCCTGTTTTAGAGGACTTGGGGGGCTTTGGAAGCCGAAATAAAAAAAGGCGGGCCGGCCAGGTTGTTTGGGTCGAAAGGGTAGGGTTGGAGTTGGGTGAGATAAGAAGGCCGGCCCGAGAGACTAATATCTTGGGGCGTATCAAAGTTTTATCCAATAAAAATCGGCGCAAAATCCCTCTGTATTTCTAAACAGTGTAAGCGATAGAATTGGCGATTCTTTTTATTCCAACGGTACCGGGACGTTGGCGAAGACCTGTTTTCGAACCTCGGTTACTGACCGTAAGTCAGTTGAGAGTATTTTGTTAGAGGTCTCCGTCCGGAGCCAATAGGGCGTTGGCGGGTGGAGTTCACTGGAACCTGATTGCTGACATTCATTTTTCTCGGTGGTCTGAAAATGGCGAAAAGTCCTTATCAAATTGGCTTGATCGGCTGCGGGACCGTCGGTACCGGCGTCCTGGAGCTTCTGCATCGCAGACGGGATGTACTCGCCGGGATCCTGGGGCGCCCGATCGAGGTCAGCAAGGTCGTGGTGAGAGACCTGGAGAAAACCCGCCACAACGTCTACGGATTTGTGAAGCCGGATGTGTTCACAGGAGATCCTGCTGACGTGACAGGCAATCCGGAAATCGAGCTGGTGGTAGAGGTGGCCGGTGGTGTCGATGAGCCACTGCAGTGGATGAAAGAATCCCTGTCCAATGGGAAGGATGTCGTTACCGCGAACAAGGCGGCACTCGCTCTCCATGGAGATGAGCTCTTCCAGCTGGCGGCAAGCAGTAAGCGGAGTGTCTACTACGAGGCCAGTGTTGCCGCAGCGATACCTATCATCGAAATTCTTCAGAACGGACTGGTAGCCAACCAGATCACACACCTCAGCGGGATTCTCAACGGAACCTGCAATTACATCCTGACGAGGATGGAGGAGGCCGGTCTCGGCTATGGCGAGGCATTGGAGGAGGCCCAGCAGAAAGGGTTTGCTGAGGCCGACCCCACCCTGGATGTGAGTGGTGATGACTCGGCTCATAAGCTGGCCTTGCTGGCCAGGATCATTACGCACTCCCACATCCCGGTGGAGAAAATTTTTACCGAGGGCATCGAGGAGATCACGGCCGAGGACATTGCTTTTGCAGCCAGTCTTGGCTACAGGATCAAGCTTCTCTCCATTGGATCCCGGCACGAGGATGGCTCCTGGGACCTTCGGGTGCATCCTTCTCTTGTTCACCGGGACGAGGTGCTGGCGCAGGTAAGGAAAGAGGTGAATGCAGTCCAGGTAAAGGGCGATGCGATTGGCCCCATGCTGGTTTACGGCAGCGGGGCGGGGTCGTTTCCCACCGCCTCGAGTGTCGTGGCGGACATTGTCAGGGCGGCAAAAGGTGACAGGCCGATCATGAACTCAGCCAATGGCCAGTCTCCTGAGATCGTTTCGATCGACCGGGTCGCTGTCAGGAACTACATTCGCGTCACGGTGCTTGATCTTCCCGGTGTGCTGGGCAGGGTCACCTCGTTTTTCGGGATGAAGAGCATCAACATCCAGAGCATGCAGCAGCCGGAAGCCAAGCACGGCCAGCCGGTTCCGGTGGTGCTGGTGACCCATGCGGTCGAGGATGAGGTGGTTTCACGCGCCCTGGATGAGCTGAGAGAGCGTACCGATCTGCTCAATGGACCGACAACTCGTATTCGAATCGAGGATTGAATCGCCATGTCAGCTGAAATACGCGCCTGCTCCGGACGGCCCTCGATTATCGAACGCTACAGGGACCTGCTGTCAGTAGATGACCAGACTCCCGTGATCTCCCTGCAGGAAGGCGATACTCCCCTGCTGCGGGCTTTGAATATTGAGAGCCAGTTTGAAGAGCTGACCGGCCGGCCGGCCGGGTTTGAAATCTGGCTCAAATATGAGGGGGCAAACCCCACCGGCTCTTTCAAGGACCGTGGCATGACGATGGCCATGTCCAAGGCAGCCCAGGAGGGCTCAAGGGGCGTGATCTGTGCTTCGACAGGAAACACCTCCGCTTCTGCAGCGGCCTATGCGGCCCGTGCAGGGATTCCCTGCTGGGTGGTCATTCCCGAGGGGAAGATCGCCCTGGGCAAGCTGGCCCAGGCGGTTATGCAGGGGGCCAGGGTGGTGGAGATCCCGGGTAATTTTGACGAAGCTCTTGAAATAGTCAGAGCTGCTTCGAGCCAGCTGGGGCTGACCCTGGTTAACTCGGTCAATCCCTACCGCATTGAGGGGCAGAAGAGTGTTGCCTGGGAGGTGGTGGACGCCTTTGGAGCTCCCCCCGATTACCATTTCTTACCGGTTGGAAATGCCGGCAATATCACGGCCCACTGGGCTGGCTACAGGGATTATCTCGAAAAAGGGAAATGCTCGCGTTTACCGGTCATGATGGGATTCCAGGCCGAGGGGGCGGCTCCGCTGGTGCATGGAAAACCGGTGGAGCAACCTGAGACACTCGCCACCGCCATTCGAATCGGCAACCCTGCAAGCTGGGACCGCGCCATTGCTGCACGGGACGAGTCGGGTGGCTGTATCGATATGGTTAGCGATGATGAAATCATCGAGGCCTACGGATTGCTCGCCTCGCAGGAGGGGGTCTTTGTTGAGCCGGCCTCGGCAGCATCCCTGGCGGGACTGCTCAAGGTCTCCAGGGCTGGGGATGTAGCTCTCTCAGGCAGGATTGTCTGTACCCTGACAGGCCATGGTCTCAAGGATCCCGACCGCGCGGTTGCAAGCGCAGGTTCCCCTGTTCGTATTGAAGGCGGCCTTGCTGAGCTTGCCGGGTTAATTGAACAGGCAGCAGAGCAGTGATGGGGAATATCTATGTGCGCTGAGAAGACCGGCATGAAAGTTCGCGTTCCTGCATCGACATCCAATATTGGTTCGGGGTTCGATGTAGCGGGCCTTGCCCTGCAGATGTATCTCGAGGTCGAGGCCGTGGCTGAAGGGGAAAAGCTGGTTATTGAGGCGGAGGGGGTTGGGGCAAGCCAGATCCCGGTTGATG
>CAJWZY010000118.1 GCA_913050545.1 uncultured bacterium
CGAGCAGGTAGGCTCTCTGCAGGCCAACCTGCTCGTTCCCGGAGACGACCTTGCCGAGATACCAGACCTCCTCGAGGCCCAGGCCCTTGAGAAGACCCTCGGGAATCCTGCTGGCAGAGTTCGCGGCGGCAACGGGAGCTGCTGCAGCCTTGCCGCTGGTGGCGGGAGTGACGTTCTCGCTGCGCCCGCCGCAACCGACGGTTGTAAGGATGGCCAACGCCGCGACGAAGGCCAGGCCGGTCTTCTTATTCAAACTGGAAAACTTCATTCTTTCTCCTTAGCTGGCTACCCGCACTGCGGGGCCTCATCCTGAACTGAACTGTTTCGCAGAAAGACGTTTTCAACTCTATGCTGACTGGTTATGGGGAAGGTAGCGACCCAGGTCGATCCCTTTCTCAACCTCGTAAGCTTTCAGTCTCTCAATACGAAGCAGATCCTCATCTATTCGGTTGTCTAGCTTGACCACGTAAGGCTTGCCTTCCTTGCGGGCCTTCAAATCCGTCTCTATTTCCTCCCAGGAACCTTCGTAAAGAAGATCCTTCAAGGCGAGCAAATGTTGCTCTTCCTCGGAGAGGGCTCTGAAAAAAGACTCATGATCGTTCATTTGAATCAGTGATCACTCGTCCTTGAATTTAATCTCCGTAGTCTCCTTCTGCCACTCCATGCGAAGATTCTTGAAGCTGTCGAGAGTGACTTCGTATTCATCACCCGGACGGCTAAGGTGCATCAGGCGAATCCTCTCGCGCAGAAGAGTTCGACCATCGGTGTCGATAATTACTTCTATGTCGTTGGACAGTCCGGTCGTGCGGATGGTGATGTTCTTGGAGGTGTTTTCAAATTCATTAAAGACCGCCACGCAGAGTCTCTTCTCTCCATCCTTGATCCTGGTGTAGGAGAACTTGCGATCGCCGGCGGACTTGTCCTTGAGCTTTTTAAACTTGTCGGCTTTTCCCCACAGCGGCCTGCCCTCCTGCCTCTGGATCGCCCTCTCGACGGAAGGAAGAAACAGGTCGGAGTAGGTCTTTTTCCGGTCGCTCTTGGCGGTGATCGAGAGGAAAAAGTTGCGGTCCGCCCCGGTCTTGTTCTCGAGGGTATAGATCATGTACCAGTAGGTCTTGCCCTTGTTGCCACCAATACGGGGAGTGACCATCCTGAACTTCACTGGCTGGATATCGAGGGTCCACTTATCTTCCTGGAAATCTGTAACCTCGGCCTCGGTGGAACCGGGAACCTCTGAATCTGCATCTTCCTGGGCAGGAGCACAGGGACAGACCGAGAGGAAAAACCCGATGCCCAGCAGCAGTATCTTCTCAATACTCAACCTTCTCTCGGCGGGGTGGAACATGTCTTCTCTCATTGCCTTTCTTTAAAGAACGGCCCAATGAAAACCCCCCTGCCGGCGCCAGCCGAAGGAGTGCTCAGAGCCCATTGTATTTCTTACGGATTCCCGATCTTGCCAACTTACCGGGTAGCCGAACCAGTGGTTCGGAAATACCGGTGGTTCCCCCTCAATCGTCGAGAAACCAACCCGGCCTACAATTATCACACAAAACCACGCGGTCCGTCATCTTTTCATAAGAATCCGGGTCAAGTTTCCACAACTCCCCGGGAGGTTCATTCCTTAGCACGAAAACAGCTACAGAAGGCCCAGCAAGCCGATTTGCAGCGATTGGAGTGAGCAGGATACCTGTGGATGTTAGGCTGCCTCCGCTTCCCAGGGCTTTGCTGTCCCCAGCCTCGATTCACGGGTTATCGGACCCTGCCGGGGTTTCCTGCCAGACAGCGGCGGAGCCTTCGACAGCTCTCCAGCTCCCCTGTCGAAGAGGTGTTGAGGATGCGTGAGGGTCTTGTCAGGGTCGCCGGCAGGAGCCTTGACGATAGCTTCCAAAAAGCTTGCAGCCTGAACAAACCCTTGTAAAGTGGATTCATAGGTAGGGTATCCGGATTCAGTTGCCGTCGTAGGCTTTTGAGCCTGGATAAGGAGAAGAATAAGGAAAGGAGCAAAACTTATGAAGGATGGTCTCCATCAGCGAAACGGGTTTACGCTGGTCGAGTTGTTGGTCGTTATTTCTATCATAGCTATTATCGCCGGGCTCGTAGTACCCGCCCTCTTGAGGGGCAGGGAAGAAGCCTGGAAAGCCCAGTGTTCCAACAACCTGAAACAGATTTACCTCGCCGCTGTCGCGTACGCACAGAAGAAATATGAGTTCCCGAGGGACATGACAAACGAAGATCCTGAAGCGCATGACTCGCTCAACATCCTGTTGAGATCCAGGCATGGAAAGAATCTCCCCGGATCACTCTTCAAATGTCCCAGTGGAGAGGCCGCCGAAGCCAGGAAAGCTGAAGATGAGGACTATCTTCAACTCGATGGAGACACGCTTGACTACGCCTGGGCGAATATACGCCGCAGGCCCACAGGCAAGCTGGTGGCCATTGCCTCCGATAAGTTTTTTAACGGCTACGACGAAAATCGTGAAGGTCACAATGACGTCATGAATGTGCTGAATTCTGACTCCTCTATCAAGGAGTGGGAAATCGGTGCCGACGGAGACTGTGAAGACGAAGATTTCGACGCAGATCTCGGACTGCCAACGGGTCTCGGCCGCTGAGGTCCTGACCCGGGCTGAAAAAGAGGGCGCGCTCTTCAGCGCGCCTTCTTTTTTTATACCTCACCTGCATTCTTCCCGCTCAGTCTTCCGGGTCCTCTTGAGGTTGGCGACTGAGAGCCAGGTCGCCATCTTCTGAATCCACCGGACGAGAGATAACATATTTCCCCAGCAACCACTTGCCGAGGTCCACGTCGCGGCAACGTGAACAACAGAAGGGGAAGGTCTCGCAATCGGCATCCAGGGAATAGCCGCAATGGGGGCATCGAGGGCGAGAGCTCTTTTCCATCGGTTCAGCTGTCCCCGGAGGTGTCCTTCGAGTCCGACTTCGAGTCCGACTTGGAGCCCTTGTCTTTTTTCCCGGAATCCTTCGCCGAGTCCCCCTTGTGAGGATTGGCGCTCTCCTTGTCAGCCTTGGCCGCTTTCTCGTAGTCAGGCTTTCGATAGTCGGTGATGTAGAACCCGGAGCCCTTGAAGATGAGGCCCGCGCCTCCGGAGATCAGCTTCTTGAGCCGATGCCTGCCGCAGGCCGGACATTTACGCTTGGGAGAATCCGAGAAGCTCTGCAGGAACTCGAAAGCCTCGCCGCACTCCTGGCATTTGTATTCGTAGGTCGGCATGAAATAAACCCGCTGAGATCAGCTCAACTCTCCTCCTGCCCGGAACCAGCCTCGTCACCATCACCTTCCACCCGCTTGGCCACCTTGACCCGGCTGGGCCTGACCAGGACATCTCCATGCAGGTAACCCTTCTCGTGGACCTCCAGGATATCCCCGGTGGAGCCCTCGGCAACCTCTTCTTCCATGACTGCTTCGTGAAACTCGGGATCGAATTGCCGGCCGTCCGTCTCGACAACGACCACGTCATGATCCTGCAGCAGCTTGCTGATCATCTGGGCTATCAGTCGAACTCCATCGAGCAACCCCTCGCCATCACCATCCTGTGATTCGGCGCTTTCGACCGCCCTCTCAAAATTGTCAATGACCGGCAGCAACCCCTCGATAAACCCACGCACTGCGGCAGCCCGGGCACGGGGCGCTTCTCGGTCCTGGCGCTTCTTGTAGTTCTCAAACTCCGCCGTGGTCCTCTGCAGTTGCTCAACAATCATCGCTGCCTTGTCACGGATATCCAACAGCTCCCGATGCTCTTCTTCTGTCGGGGGCTCCCAGGGTGCCTCGGCTCCAGCTTCTGGCTCGTCAACGGCCTCAACCTCGCCGGCCGCCCCGGACCCGGTTTCAGCAGCTGAATCTCCGGGAAGCTCATCGGCAGTCTGTCCGTTTTCTTCCAGGCCTGTATCTGTATCGCTATCGTTCATGATTATTTGCCGTCTCCAGGATCCTCAGATCCGTTCGACTTTCCTTTGAAATATTCCCTGATTCTATCCAGAAACCCCTGCCGGGCCGGGTGCTCGTTTTCCTGGTTGAGCTCCCGGATCTGCTCAAAGAGCTCCCTGGCCTCGCTCGAAAGCTTCCCTGGAGTCTCCACGATCACCCGCACCAGCTGATCACCCCGCGCGCCACCTTCAAGAGCCGGCAGCCCTTTTCGTTTCATCCTGAGGATCTCTCCCCCCTGGGTTCCGGCCTTTACACTGAGACTCTCGACGCCCTCGAGCGTCGGCACCTCGACCTGTGCTCCAAGCGCGGCATCGCTGAAGGTCACCGGCACCTCGAGCAGAACATTATCATCAAGGCGCTCAAACAGTTCGTGCCTGCTGACCCGGAGCCGGACATAGAGATCTCCTGGGGGGCCACCCTTCACCCCCGAATCCCCCTGGGAGGAAATTCTCATCTGGTTCCCGTCGTGAATCCCCGGGGGGATATCAATATCGATCTCCGCAGAGGCAACCGCCCGCCCTTCCCCGGAACACTTTTCACAGGGGGTGGAAATCACACTGCCGACTCCATGGCACCTGGGGCAGGGCCTCTGGACACGGAAAAATCCGGAAGAAGATTCCACCCGGCCCATCCCCTGGCACTGGAGACAGGTCTGTTTCTCCGTACCCGGCTGGGCCCCACTGCCTTCACAGTGATCGCAGTCGCGGCGGCGACGGATATCGATCTTGCGCTTCACACCAGCCAGGACTTCGTTGAGGCTTATCTCCAGATCGATTCGGAGGTCACTGCCGCGGCGCGGGCCATCACGGCTGGAGGATCCCATGCCGCCGAAGAGACCTTCAAAAAGACCACCTTCGAAGATGTCGCCAAAACGGGAAAAGATGTCGTTAATGTCGGTAAAGCCGCCGCTGAACCCCTTGGCAGAAAGCCCCTCGTGCCCATGCTCGTCATAGAGCGTTCTTTTCTGATCGTCACTGAGAACCTCGAAGGCCTCGGAGACCTCCTTGAAGGACGCCTCTGCATCGGCATCTCCGGGATTCTTATCCGGATGGTACTTCAGCGCCTTCCCCCGGTAGGCCTTCTTGACCTCGGACTCAGTCGCTTCCCTGGAAATACCCAGGACCTCGTAGTAGTCCCGCTTGGACATCGTGGAGTTGATACTCCCCATCAGTGTTCACCAAAAACGCTTCGGCCGTCGACCTCTCTCATCGAAAAGAGGTCCGCGGTGATCCCAGGGAAAACCGCTACCCGGCAGAGAAACCCGCAGACCAGCTGCAGGCCGTGCCTCAGACCATGCCTCAGACGACAGCATTGACAACCGGCTCGTCATGATCATCGACGTCGGTAATCAGGGCATCTGTCGTCAGGTTGAGGCCGGCAATACTCACCGCGTTGCGCAACGCAGTCAGCGCGACGTCGGTGGGATCAATAACCCCGTCTTTGACCAGGTCGGAGTATTCACCGGTAAAGGCGTTGAAGCCCTTGGAGCCCTTGAGCTCACTGACCTCGGTGAACACTTCGCCGGCGTCAAAACCAGCATTGGCTGCAATCGTGCGGATCGGAGCCTCCAGTGCGCCACCGACCACCTTGACGCCGAAGGCTGCATCGCCCTTTGCCTTGACCTTTTTCAGGGCCTTGATCGCGCGCACGAAGACCGTGCCGCCGCCCGGTATAATGCCGCTCTCGGCTGCTGCCCGGGTAGAGTGCAGTGCATCGGTCGCCCGGTCCTTGCGATCCTTCATCTCCATCTCGGTATGGCCACCGATAAAGAGCACGGCGATGCCGCCGCCGAGCTTTGCCTTGCGCTCGGTGAACTTCTCCTTGTCGTAGGTTGAAGTCGTCTGCTCCATCTGGATATTGATCTGGTTGATGCGCTCCTCGATGGCGGCCTCTTTACCGGCTCCATCGATCACGACGGTCTTCTCCTTGTCGATGACCACCTTCCTGGCCTGGCCAAGCTGCTCGAGCTCAACCTGGTCAAGACCAAGGCCCCGATCTTCGGAGATGAACTCGCCACCGGTAAGAATCGCCATATCCTCCATGAGCGACTTGCGGCGGTCACCAAAGCCGGGAGACTTGACCGCAACCGTTTGCAGGACCCCCTGGAGCTTGTTGATGACCAGGGCAGCAAGCGCCTCGGCCTCGACGTTCTCCGCAACAATCACGAGAGGCTTGCCCGTGGGGGCAACCTTTTCCAGCAAAGGAACAAGCTCATGAACCGCGGTGATCTTCTTTTCGTAGAAGAGGATATAAACATCCTCGTACTCCGTGCTGAGATTCGCGGGGTCGGTGATGAAATACGGTGAGCAGAAGCCCTTGTCAAACTGGAGCCCCTGGACAACCTCGAGGTAGGTCTCGGTACCCTTGTTTTCCTCGATGGTGATCACCCCGTTGCTGGTGACGCTGTCCATCGCCTCGGCAAGAAGATCGGCGATCTGGGTGTCGGAGTTGCTCGAGATATAGGCAACATTGTGAATCTGGTCGTATCCTTCGACCTTCTGGGCATGGTCAAGGATGACATCTTCAACCGCTTCCGCGGCCGCGTCCATCCCCTTCCTGAGAGCCTGGGCCTGGACCCCGGAGGCAACGTATCTCCTGCCCTCCTCGATCATCTTGCTGGCCAGGACGATGGCTGTCGTGGTGCCGTCACCAACATTGTCGTTAGTCTTCGAGGCGACCTCGTTGAGGATTTTCGCGCCCATGTTCTCAAAGGGATCAGGAAGCTCGATTTCCTTGGAAACCGAGATACCGTCCTTGGTCGAAACCGGCCCGGAAAAGCTCTTGTCGATAACCACGTTTTTCCCCGAAGGGCCAAGAGTCGAGCTCACGGCCTTCGCGAGCGTCTGCATACCGGCGGTGAGTTTCTGCCGGCCATCGTTGCCAAAAAGGATCTGTTTAGCCATTTTCTGTCTTCCTTAAAAAGGGGAAACCTTACATTCCCATCCCGCCCATACCACCCATTCCGCCCATTCCGCCCATGCCACCCATTCCTCCCAT
>CAJWZY010000119.1 GCA_913050545.1 uncultured bacterium
AGGTGAGGTGGCTGGCAGGAACGCCAGCCATGGTTCGCCGGGAGAATATTATGCCTGCCGGTCTAAAGTCCCGGCTGAGATATACCGATAAATGTTCGATGGCGGGCAGTCCCGCCCAAGTTAGATTCTGTGCGTGAAGGATGCACGCAAGAAGAAGGTTGATGCAGATGCGCAAGAAGGTTGATCCGGCGGATATTGCGATGTGGCGGGAGTTCAAACGAACGAACGACCTCTGCCTCCGCAATACCCTGATCGAGAAGTACCTCCCACTGGTCAGGTACATTGCCGAGAGAGTACTCTCGAAGTTGCCCCAGAGCATCCAGCTGGATGACCTGCAGAGTGCCGGGGTCCTCGGGCTCATGGACGCAGTGCGGGGATACGACCCGGAACGGGGCGTGAAGTTCGAGACCTATTGCACGACGAGAATCCGGGGAGCCATCCTGGATGAGCTCCGTGCGACTGACTGGGTGCCGAGAATCGTTCGCAGCAAGGCCAACAAGATCGACAAGACCTTCAAGGTGCTCGAGGTTCAGCTCGGCCGCAACCCATCTGAAATAGAGATGGCCGCCGAGCTGGATATAAGTCTCCCGGAGTACCAGGAGATGGCCCGGGAAGCCACCGCGACCACGATGACCAGCCTGACGACCGACAGTCGCGAGGATGATGGGTCCAAATCGCTGCGCAAGGTCGACCTCCTTGAGGACAAGAAGGGGCTGAACCCCGAGGTCGAGTTCAAAAAGAAGGAAGTTACCGAGTTCATCACGCGCGGCCTCAACCGCAAGGAACGGCTGATCATTATCCTGTACTACTACGAAGAGCTGACCATGCGTGAGATCGGCGAGACCTTGAGCCTCTCGGAGTCGAGAGTCTGCCAGCTCCACTCGCGGATCCTTATCCGCCTCAAGAGCCAGCTGCAGAATGTCCAGACAGAGCTCCTGTCATAGGTGGTTGCCCCAGGGCGGCTATATCAGCCTGTAGAGCACCTGGTTCCCCGGTATCAGCTTTGTTCCCCGGTATCAGCTTCTGTGCCGCGGTGAAAGATCTCCAGTGCGAGGCGGTGGAGCTCCTTGAGCGGCAACCCTGAGCTGGCCGCGGCGCGCTTCAGGTCTTCAAACTCCGGCGAGGCGCCGACCTGTTCTCCCCCGTGCCGGGCGATCTTGATGCGTATCTTTCCCCAGGGAGCCTCGATCTCCTCGGTTTCTCTTTCGAGGACGACTCTCTCGGTCTCGGTTCTTCTGACCCCGATCGTCGTGCTCTCGCAGAAGAGCGTGTGGGTGATCTCTTGCTCTCGCTCCAGGGGCGCTATGATGGTGAGCTTGTGGGCCGGCCGGCTTTTTTTCATGAGGATCGGGCTTACGCTGACGTCGAGCGCGCCTTCTTCAAGCAGGCGGTCCATCAGGTGTCCGATCCACTCCGAGCTCATGTCATCTATGTTGGTCTCCAGCAGGAGGACGCGGTCTCTGCCGGCCGCGGCCTCTTCCCGCTCGCCAAGAAAAACCCTCAGGGCGTTGGGCGTGGTTCCCTGTCTCTCATCGCCGGCGCCGAATCCAGTGGCGGTGACCTGCAGCGGTGGCATGGTACCGAAGTCCTTAGCCAGGGTGGTCATCAACGCGGCCCCGGTGGGGGTCGTGAGCTCAGCTCCACTATCGACCTGCCGGATGGGGAATCCCCTGAGCAGGTTCGCAGTGGCCGGGGCAGGAAGAGGCATGCGGCCATGGGCTCCCTCTACAAAGCCTGTTCCTACGGTAATCGGCGCGCAGTAGACCTCTTCGATTCCAAGTAACTCCAGGGCGAGGCAGCTTCCGACAATGTCCACGATCGAGTCGACTGCTCCGACTTCATGAAAATGGACATCTTCAATGTCTACACCGTGGACCCCGGCTTCAACTTCACCGAGACGGGTAAAAACCGCTTTTGCGTTTTTCACCACGGCTTGTGGAAGGCTGCTGGCTTCGATCAGGCTGGTGATGGCACCCAGGGAGCGGTGGTCTGCGTCCCTGGATTCTGGCGTGCTGCCGGGATGTGAGTGTGAGTGCGAGTGCGAGTGAGAGTGCTCATGGTTGTGTTCATGTGAATGCTGGTGGTCCGGGGCCTTTTCAGCAACCTGGTCACGCCCATCAACGACGACTCGAACCCTCGTACACTGGAAGGCTCCCCGGAGTACTTTCTCCTCTTCGATGGAGTAGCCGTCGAGATCGAGGCCGAGCAGGCCTTTTCGGAGCTCATCAAGGCAGAGCCCTGCATCGACGAGGGATCCCAGGGTCATGTCTCCGCTGCAGCCATTGAAGGGTTGGAAGTAAGCGATTCTGGTCATTTGTTCTGTTGGCAGGTGTTTGAGGACCCTTGAAAGCCAGCTATGAATGTATCTGCTTGGCGCACTTTCTCAAGCTGAAGTATACTGTTGTAGGCGGGGTTTTGGGGGGGCAGAGACCAGATTCTCGCGGGCATTGTAGAAGTGCTTTACTGCCCGTGTGTGCTGGGTGTGACTGTTTTATTAAGTTTTTGTTAGAGGTGCTGTTATGTCTGCCGGCCTGACCTGTGCAGCCTTGACAGGGTTAAAGTGGCATGTCTATAATCTTTAGGTTGAGATTCCGGTAATAACAGGATTCTTTACCCTGCTTCCTTGATCCAAGCGACCTCGCCGGAAAGATTTTCGAGGAAAACCAAGTGGGACCTCGAAGTCGATAATGTCTGATCCAGGTGTTGGTATATCAATCATCGTATGATTGGTAATGACAAGTGCTTAATTACTTACTGGTTTGGCGCTGGGTCATAATCCTTAAATGAAATTGGTTTGTCGATAATCGAGATTTGAAGGTCTTGATTTGAGGGTTTTTGTACAGGTCCTCGAGAAAGTCCCGGTGTCTCGTTGGCAGAATGAAGAAAGGTTTTCACGGCTATGTCGTGTAAGAAACTGAACTCTTGCGATCCTAAGTTCCCGTTGGCCCTCAAAAGCCTTTTAATCCTCGGCCTGCTGGCCATCCCCTTTTCCGGCGTCAAAGCCCAGGACGAAGATGGAGGCTTCCTGAAGGAGGGCTTCTCCAAGTTCCAGGAAGGCGACCTTGATGGCGCCATCGCCGGGTTTGAGAAGGCGTTTGCTGAGAACCCTTCGAATGACCAGGTTACCGATTTTGTCGAGCGGGCAACGGTTGCCAAGATCTACCGCATGGTTCGCAGCAAGAACCCCAGGGTGTCTGGTATCGGCGTTGAGCTCCTGAGAATTTCCACCCTGGTTATTTCCCAGCGTGGTGAAGACAGCGAGGTCCTGAAGGCAGCAGTTGATACGGTTCTCCAGAGCGAGAACGAGCAACAGCTGAGGTACAAGATCCAGTACGCCTATCAACTCGGCCGCAACCTTGTGCCGCTGTTGATTCCCTATCTTGGCGATGGAGAAATTGCCGTGCGGGCGCTGGTGATGAACTGGATTACCCGTATCGGAGTCGACGCCCTGCCTCCCCTGGTGGCGGCCTCGAAGCATTCCGATGGCCGGATCCGTACGAACATTGCTGCCCTGCTGGGCGCGCGGTCGCTGAGACATGCCTATTCCCTGGGTTATCTCAAGGCCATGGTAGAGACCGATGAGCTCAAGGAGGTGCGGGACGAAGCCGCCAACTCCCTGAACGCCATCCTTGCCGACCTTGATGGGTCAGGCACTGTTGATGCGGCCAAGGCCTATTTCCTCGGCCAGGCTCGCGAGTTCTATCTCAAGCCGTACCGGAATCCTTTCGACAACAGGAAATATTCCCCCATGGTCTACGAGCTCCAGGATGGACAGGTCGTAGGTACCAGGGTGGCGTCCTTCCAGGTCAGTGAAGTGATGGCTTCCCAGTGCCTGCTGGAGGCGCTTCGCCTCGACCCCTCCTTCACCGCCGCGCGGGTTTACACGCTCTGTAACGATGCCGCCCGTCTGGCTGAGTACGATGAGAATGAGAGATGGTATTCACAGCAGGATGAGTTCGAAGATGTGAAGGCTGTGCTTTCCGGCCAGAAGGCTTATACCAACCTGGTGTTGAGGAATCGCCAGCTTTCGGCGCCGGCATCGGTTCTTTATGCCGCGATCGGCCAGGCGGCCCTTGATGGTCGTGGTGAGGTGGCTCGCACCCTGATTCGCGCCGCCCATACCATCGGCCTGCGTGGCGAAGTTCCCGCTGCTCTTGTCGAGGCTCTTGAGGATGAGAATTCCCGCCTCGTACGCGTTGCAGCCGCTATTACGCTGGCTTACTGGAATCCCGAGTCCGGCTTTGATGCCGGCGAGCAGGTGATCTCCATTCTTGCCAACTCGGTTGTTCAGAGTGGTGTTCGCACTGTGGTCAAGGGAATGGGTAACAAGCCCCTTGCCAACCGCTTCGATGCGCTCTTTCGCAGCAAGCTCAACATGGAGAGTTATCTCCACGAGACGAATGTCGAGGAGTTGCTTCACACGCTCAGAAAATCTCCCCCGGACATGGTCCTGGTGGATGAAGAGATCGGTTATGCCACGGTTGAGAGAGCCACCTCTCCGATCAATACAATTGTCAACGAGCTCAGAAAAGACTACAGGACAGTGGATGTTCCAGTGGTCGTTATCGTTGACCCCGGTCGTGAAGACAAGGCCAAGGAGGCCTACCAGAGCGACGAGCGGAAGGTCTGGGTCGTCGCTGCCAATATCGGTGCCGTGGCGCTTCAGAAAGCGGTGGTCGAGCCTATTTTCGAGGGTAAGGATGATTCCAAGACCCTCGCGACCCGGCTGGCTTCCGAGGCAGCCCAGGCTCTTTCCTATCTCTCGTCGGTACGTACCGACATGCCGGTTTCCCAGGCGGTCAGCTCGCTGGGACAGGTCCTTACGAACAGGCCTGACAATGTCAGGATCCCCTGCCTCGAGGCGCTGGGTCATCTGAGGGCGACTGGCCTTCTTGCCCAGGTTGCCCAGGTTTTTGCTAACCTGGACAATTCCGCAGCCGTTCGGAAGGCTGCCATGACTGCCGTGGGCAAGGCCCTGTCGGCCTCTGATAAAGCCTCTGACGATGTCCTCCTGATCATCAAGAAGGGTTGCATTGAGAGCAACCCGGGTATCCGCCAGGCGGCCTGGATTGCCTTCGGGCGTTCCGGCGCGAGCGCGGAAGACCACCTTGCCCTGATTCAGAGCAAGGCTTCCGGAGTTGCTGCTGCGGAGGAAGACCCTGCAGATGCCCCGGATGATGACGCGGATCCGGCTGGAGATGCCTCGGCTGAAGAGCCTGCCAGTGACGACCTTATAGACGATTTCTGATTGAACCTTGGCTCTTAAAACCTCCTGTCCCTGTTGCGGCAAGCTGTTTTCGGCTCCCGAGGAGTACGCGGGCAAAAAGACCAATTGCCCGAAGTGCGATCATCGGTTCGTGCTGAAGACCGAGGAGCAGGCTCTGCAGGAGGCGGCTGAGCTCGAGGCGAAGAAGCTGCAGCAGCTCGAGGACCGGCGGCGTATCGATTTGATTGAACGCCAGGAAAAGAAGAACCTCGATCGCCAGGCGGCGATGCCGTATTACGAGAGGTTCCAGACAGGGACCCAGCCGGTGCGCAATTACGATCCGCGCTCGGGGCCGGGATTCCTGAGCCTGAGGTATCTCGCTGACCTGTTGTTGATCGGGGCATACGCCGCTCTCCTGCTTTCGCTGACAGGTGTCGGGCTGTCGGTCTACCTGCAGGTAACCGGTGAGATCGGCTCAATTGTCATTCTCAGCCTCATCCTGATCGGCTGGGTGCTGGTGGGTGGTGTTCTGTTTCTGCTGTTGAAATATCTTGCGGAGCTGGCGTTATTGCTTGCCAGCCTCGGAGACCAGCAGAATGACGTTGTGCGGTTGCTGCTTGATTTACGGGTTAACACAGAGAAGAACCCGACTGAGGAGAGCTGAGTAAGTGTCCAGATCTTATACAGCCGTTTGCATAGCGGTTGGGAGGGTAGTAGAAATTCCTGACAGCAGGGTGGTTTTGCCCCGTTGCGGTGCGGATAGTAAATACTTTGCCGATCAGGAAGCCCCATCTGGTAAAATCGAGTTTCCGGAGATCGGTAATTCAATTCTGGACGACATGTCCGGAACAGCGAATCACGGAAATCCCCGGTAACCGCCTGGAAACCACTTCCAGGCTGAAATGAAGCATTCAGTGAGCACCGCCTGGCATGACCCCCGGCAACGAACATTCAGATAATTCCTTTTCCTCCGATAAACCCGAACCTTCTGTTGAAGGTGAGCAGGCTGAAGCCCGATATATAGAGAAGGCAGAGGTCGGAAATACAGAGACTGTCAGCGCTGATAGCGGGTGGCAGCAGGAGGAGGAATCTTCCGGCCCTGTGAAGAAGAGTCGACGGTTCAGGGGTCTGTTAAAAAACGCGGTTGTAGAGGTTGTGGTTCTCGTCGTGCTGGCGTTTGCCCTGGCCATGACAACCAAGACCTATGTTGTTGAGGCTTACGAGATCAAGGGGCGCAGCATGGTGCCGACCTTCGAGGATGGTCAGCGTGTTGTCGTTCTGAAGTTATTCAGCGAGGTGGAGCGCGGCGACATCGTTATCTTTTCCACCAGGGATGAACCTGAAAAGGATCTCATTAAAAGAGTTGTCGCTTTGCCAGGCGAGCGAATCCAGATCCATAAAGGAGAGGTCAGGATAGACGGAGAACCACTGGGAGAGGAATATATCAAGGATCAGGATTTCGGTCTCTACGATGCACAGATTGATGAATACGTGCCGGAGGGCCAGATCTATGTTCTTGGTGACAACCGCGATGACAGCCATGATTCCAGGCGTTTCGGCAGTGTTTTGCGGGAAAGCCTGAAGGGCAAAGTCGTCGTTCGCTGGTGGCCGTTTCACGAGGTAAAAACTTTTT
>CAJWZY010000120.1 GCA_913050545.1 uncultured bacterium
CCCCCGGCTCACAGCTGACCAGATCGTCGCGACCCTCCTGGCCACCGGCGCCGAGATAAATGACGAAGTTTCAGGACTGAGCTTTCCCCGGGTCGACTGCCTCGGCGCCGTTGAGAGGGTGACGGTACCTCCAGTTACAAACCTGGCGTGCACCCTGAAATCAAACCGCAATCTGCTGACCACCTGGGATGCCCCGGGCGATATTGAGTCTTTCGAGATCTCCGTCCTCTACGAGGGCAACACCCTGGAATCGGCGATACTCGGTGGCGAAGCCAGGCAGTTCGTCCTGGACAACATCGAACCGGGCAACTACGAGATCCACATCGGCTCCACCAGGAACGAAATCAGCAGCCCCCGGGAAACCTGTTCGGTCGACATAGGAGAATTCGATGCGTCCTTCACCCGGGGCAATTGCAACGGCGACCTGGCCTTCGACCTGACGGATGCAATCTTCACCCTGAACCTGCTCTTTTTCTCCGCGGGGGCGACGACAAGCTGTGAGGCCGCCTGTGATTCAAATGATGACGGAGAGCTCAATATCACCGATGCCATCTATGCCCTCGGCACCCTCTTCCTGGGTACGGCCCTCCCACCTCAGCCCTATCCCGGCTGCGGAATCGACCCATCGCAGGCCGGACAGAACCCGTTAAACTGCGAACAGGCTTCCTGCATTTCGCAATGAGCTGACCGCCCGGCGGCGCCCTATTCGCAGATCTCCAGGCCGATGAGATCCTCACGAGCGGTCGCAACCAGCTCGTCGATAGCTCCCGCGAAGGGCTGAAGAAGCAGGTCGGAGATGGCGTCCTGGGCTGCACCGAAGAGGCCACAGAGAAGTCCTCCCGAAGCATCCAGCTCGATATCCGGGTTCTCAACGACAGCTTCGCCGATCGCCACGATCTCTCGTCTTCCCTCTTCATTTTTCTCAATAACCAGTGGCACGATGATCTCGAAGTTGAAAGGAACATCGTTACCTTCTGCAGAATGAAGGGTGAGCGTACAGACTGTCGTACCCAGGAAGCCTGTATCCACCGAGATCGGCAGGTTCTCCACCCTTCCCTCGATCCTGACCCCCAGCACTCCCTCGTCTATATCAATAACCGGGCTGGCACCAAGAATTTCAATCGGGCACCCCGGCTCACCGGTATCTCCACAATCGGCGGGCGCCTCAGCTGCAGGACAAATCCCCACCTCGAAACCCTCGACGGGGAGTTTTGCACCTCCGGCAGGCAGGCAGATGACCAGGCCTTCTTCAAATTCAATACCACCCACGATCGCCTCAGCCGCCTCCGTGTCGAAGCAGGTTTCCTCCTCCGGCTCGCAGAGAGCAAAGGAAGCGCAACCCAGCTCGTCCTCGGAAGGATCCAGTCCACATTCAGAAAATGGTGGCGGCGGCTCGGCAACTCCCATGAAGAGATAGCCCGCGATCTTGATGACATCGGTCACATCAACGAGCCCATCATCGCTGGCATCGGCGCTATCGGGACAGACAAACTCTTCATCGATGACAAAGAGCCTCTGGACGATAAAGATGGCATCGGAGAGATCCAGCTTCCCGTCCTGGTTCACATCGCCCCGCTTGAAGAAAACCTCCTGGGCTCCCAGCTTCCCGGGGCAGGAAAGAACTCCCGACAGACAGATGACCGCAAATAAAGCCGAAACCGGAAAAAACTGTTTTCTCATCAACACGACCCCTTACATGCTTCCCGTTTAAAGACCTGGTCCTTGGACCACCACTACATGTTAGCACCCCAAAGCCACTACACCTTGAGGATTCGGTATTCTCAGCAACTTAGCACAAAGTTAGGGTTGGCCTCCCTCCTGCACTTGGAAGCTACCAAGCAGCCTGAGCGATAGTAGAATTGGTAGACCATGGAAAACCGAAACAAATGACTGCCTCCCTCAACAAGGCCACTCTTGCCGCCCTCATCTGCCTGGCGCTGTGCGCCGCCTGGCCAGGAGGAATCCACGCCCAGATTCCCGAGGAGGATATCTGGGCTGTGGACCAGCAAAGGGCGAGGGGCCAGCTGACGATCTACAACAGCGAGCCCGGGGGAGGCTTCATCGGCATCCCGCTGGAACTCGGAGATTTCAACAGCGATGGCAAAATGGATTTTGTCGTCACCGCCATGTTCGCCGACACCGGGCCCTCCAATAACCGGAAGAACGGGGGCGAGGTTTACCTCTACCAGGGCGATGGCCGGCTGCAGGGAGAGCTCGACCGCGCCCGCCTGCCAGCATCAACCGGAACCCTGACCCTGGAAGGTGAAAGAGGCGGCGACTTCCTCGGAACCGAAGTCTTTACCGCAGATGTCAACGGCGATGGAATAGACGATCTTCTCATCGGAGCCCAGAACCTGGACCTGGTTTCAGGTAACACCCTGCGGCGAGACAACTGTGGCGGTGTGTACGTGGTGCTTGGCCGCCAGGGACTTTTCCAGGGCAACAGCACGCTGGATCTCAGCACCGACAATCCAGGCATCATCAGGATTCTCGGTGCCGAAACAGGAGAGCGGGTCGGCGTCTGGGTGGAGAGCGGCGATCTCGATGGCGATGGCTTCATGGACATTCTCATCGGCGCCGACCAGTTTCCCGCAGCGCCAAGGGGAGAAGACAACCGCATCCGCTCCGGCAAGGTCTACATCATCTATGGCCGAGACCGCTTCCCCCCGGAGCTGGACCTTGCCACTGAAAGCGACGGGGTGAGCATCATCCTCGGGCGCGACAGCGGAGACCACCTCGGCTCCACCCTGCATGCCCGGGATCTCGACGGCGATGGCCAGGACGAGCTGATCGCCTCGGCCGCGCTCGGACGCCTGTCGGCATCGCTGGCCGCAGGAAGTCCCGTGGTGGCGGTCGGGCTCGGAGGCGGGGATGGACCTACAAACTCGAGACTCAATTGCGGTGAAACCTACATCTTCTATTCCGATGGAGGCAACGGAGGGCGACTGCCACCCCTGGTCGACCTCCGCTTACCGCTCGAGCCACAGCTTGCCGACCGGGTCACCACGATCTATGGCTCCGATGCCGACCACCTCCTCGGTGAAGAGATCTCCTCGGGAGATCTCAACGGCGACGGCCGGATGGATCTCATCCTGGGAGGGCTGACAGCCAATGGTCCCCGGGGTGAACCCCGGGCCGGAGTCGCTGCGATCATTTACGGCTGGCCGGGACTGCGCGGCGCCAACATCGACCTCTCGCCGGACCCCATCATTCGCCGGCCGCAGGGGCTGAGAACATCATTCCTTTTCGGCAGCAACCCCGGTGACATACTTGCCGACACGCTGAGCGCAGTTGATCTCGACGGCGATGGCCTTGACGATCTCTGTGTCGGTATTCCACGTTTCGATGCAGGCAGCGGACTTCGAACACGAACCGATGTCGGCGCAGCCCTCGTGGTCTACGGCGACCCCCTGGGCCTGCCGGAAACATGGGAACCCCTGCGCGAGGAGATCCCCTGCAACCTCAGGATCAAGGCGATTGTCGGCAGCCAACCGGAAGACCTGCTCGCCTACTCCTTGGTAGCAGGAGATGTCGATGGTGACGGGCATCCGGACCTTTTCGTCAATGCAATGAGAGGCGATGGTGGCGACGGCAGCAGCGAGGATGCTGGGGAGGCCGTCGCCGTCAACGGCAAGCTGCTGAGCAGGAGAAGCTACAGGATCACCGCGGTTGAGCCCTTCAGCGGAGCGCTCGGTGTCCCTGTCCCTGTCACCATCCATGGTGGAGATTTCGAGATCGACCCGCAGACAAGGGTGCTGCTCAACGAAGAGCCAGTTGAAGACATCAGGATTATCTGCTCCAGCAGGATCGAGGTCATCCTGCCCCCCTCGCAGCAAACCGGCCCCCGGACGCTGGCGGTCACCGGACCGGCCGGCTCGGCAATCTTTCCCAACGCGTTCTTCTATCTCGATGATCGGAAATTCGTCCGTGGAGATTCAGATCTCTCCGGGGCCCTCGAATTCAACGACGGGATCTATATCCTCGGCACCCTCTTCCTGGGCAACAGGGTGCTCTGCCCCGACGCCAGCGACTTCGATGACGATGGGAGGGTGCATATAACCGATGCCATCGGTCTCTTTCTCTACCTGTTCGACAACGGGCAGCCGCCTCCTCAGCCCTTTCCCGTGGCCGGTGCGGATCCATCGCCTGACGAGCTCGGCTGCGGCTCCTGAGCCGCCTCGCCGGGAACGAGCTTCACCTGCTCCTGTGCCCACAGCAGAAAGAGCCCCCCGGCAACGAGAACAACCCCGGACACCCACGCCCAGGCCCCTCCTGTCATGCTTTCGCCGAGGTAGAGAGCCGCCACCAGGTAGGTCAGGAAGGGACTGAGCATCTGGAAGGAGGAGGTGATCGAGGCGCCCAGCCGCAGGAGCGCGACATAGAAGAAAATGTGCGCGATACAGACCCCGAAGAGTGCCGTGGAGACAACCAGGATCCAGCCTGTTTGAGACAGGTTCTCGATGGACCCCTCTGCCCCAAAAAACCCCATGAGAATAACGGTGCCGATCGAGACATACTGGGCGACAACCCCGAAGGCCACCAGCGGCGAGATCCCCTGCATGAAATACCGTACGCTCACACCGTAAAAACCAAAGAACAGGCCGCAGGAGAGGATGACCCCGATCCCGGTGCCGCTGACCGTGTCGTTAAAAGCTCCGGAGCTCAGGGCCAGTCCCAGCAGACCAGATACCGCCAGCAACATGCCGGCTCTGAAACGCCAGCTGCTGAGCAGGAGGCGCTCACCGGGAAACAGGAGCATCGCGCCCGCCACCGCCCAGATCGTCGAGGCCTTGATGAAGAACCCAATGGCGTTAGCCTGGATGTAGTAGGGCGCGGCGGCCCAGAGAATCTGCCCGACAAAGGCGAAGGCGGCCGGCACCAGCGCCCCCACGAGCACCCGCCGGCCAAGCTCGCCGCGGCGCCAGGCCAGGAAAAGGGCCGGCCACAGGAGCACGGCAGCAATCGGGTAACGGATCCCGTTTGCTGTCCATGGGTCATCAGGAAGGTACTGGGTCAGGTCCTTGAGCAGGACGGGGGTCGAACCCCAGATGCAGACGTTGGCGAGAACAGCCAGTGTTCCAATGCGGTCAATCTTCACGGAAGGCGCTTCACAGCCTGTCGGCCACATCCCGGGCGAAGTAGGTCAGGATCATGTCTGCCCCCGCCCGCCTGATTGCAACCAGGGTCTCCATGACGGCAGCATCCTCGTCCAGCCAGCCCATGCGGGCAGCGGCCTTCAGCATGGCATACTCACCGCTGACATTGTAGGCCGCCACCGGAAGCATCGTCTCGGCCTTGACCCGGGCGATGACGTCGAGATAGGCCAGCGCCGGCTTGACCATGACGATATCGGCGCCTTCCTCTTCATCGAGGAACACCTCTCGAACCGCCTCCTCGCAATTGGCCGGATCCATCTGGTAGGTCTTCTTGTCACCGGAGCGCGGCTGGGAGTCGAGCGCATCACGGAACGGGCCGTAAAAGGCCGAGGCATACTTTGCCGAATAGCTCAATATGCTCACATTGCTGAATCCATTCGCATCGAGCGCCGCCCGGATACAGCCCACCCTTCCATCCATCATATCTGAAGGCGCCACCATGTCCGCGCCGCTCTCGGCCTGTGAGACGGCCATCGCCGCCAGCACCTCGAGGGTCTCATCGTTGAGAATCTGCCCGTCCTGGAGAATCCCATCGTGGCCATCGCTTGAATAGGGATCCAGAGCGACATCTGTGATCACCACCAGCTCGGGCAGGGCATCCTTCAGCTCCCGAACGGTCCGCTGCAGGAGCCCGTCGGGGTTGGTCGACTCGCTGCCCAGCTTGTCCTTCAATGAATCAGGCAGGGCGGGAAAGAGAGCGACGGCGGGGACCCCCCTGGCAAAAGCCTCCTTCGCCTCCGCCACGAGTACGTCGGGGCTGTATCGAAAACAATCCGGCATCGAGTCGATGGGGACCTTCTGGCCCGATCCATCGATCACGAATAGCGGCCAGATGAGATTGTCGGGCCTCAGGTGCGCCTCGCGCACCAGGCTCCGCACAGCCTCCGACTTTCGATTTCGCCGGGGACGGGAGATGAGGTCGGGAACTTCCAGACCCTCAGCGCCAGCCACACTATCGACAACAGGTTCCTCGTTGGTCATGAATCTACCGTACAGGGTTGGTCTCACCCCTGTGTCCGCTCAGGCAGGGGCCAAAAGTAAGAGTATAGCATGCCCCCGCCTGCCGGCAGCAGTAAAGAAAACCCCGGGGGCCTGCAGGGGCCCGTAATCTTTCATCCGGGCCGTAATACCTTTTCACTGTATACTTCGGCCATTGGAACGGCTCTTACAGGAGACGCCCTTTGCGCAACGACTACAGCATTACACCGGAAAACAACACCCGGATGGCCACCGCTGCGGAAGCGGAATACCCGGAAGAATGCTGCGGACTGCTCTTCAGGGGACCGGCGGGCTCGGAGGTGGTGCCCATACCCAACCTTCAGAACAGGCTCCACGAAGAGAACCCGGAAACCTACAAGCGTGACGCCCGCACAGCCTATTTTATGGACCCGCAGGAGGTGGAGCGGCTCAGCACAGAGAAAAAGGCCGGGGGAATGGAGCTGGAGGCCATCTTTCACTCTCACCCCGACGTGGAATCTTATTTCTCAGAGACCGACAGCGAGGCCGCCGCCGTCTTCGGGGAACCCAACTACCCTGGAGTCGTCTACCTGGTCTACTCGGTGGTCGCCG
>CAJWZY010000121.1 GCA_913050545.1 uncultured bacterium
CTCATGGCCCTTACGACCCTGCAGCACCACATCACGCTCGCGAAGATTCTCGAGCGGTTCCGCAAGGCGACTGGAATGATGGTGACGGTCGAATCCCGGTTCCTCGATATCCAGGATAACTTCCTCGAATCGATCGGAGTCAATATCGGTAACGACAGCCAGAACTTCCTGCCCAACTCGATTCCTGATATCGATGGGGCTGGTACCGCTCTCAATCCCGGTTACGAGTTCACCGATGCAGGGGGTGAGATGAACCTTCGAGTCGCCAGCATTGGCAATCTCAGCAACCCCCTGGGTTCGCAGGTCAATCCCTTCAACCTCACCACCAGTGGTGGTGGAGCCTACCAGCTGAATGCGATCAACCCTGACCGCTTCGTTCTCGAGGCGTTGTTGACGGGTGTTGCCAAGGACCAGGAAATTCGCCGGTTGAATTCGCCCAGGGTTACGGCCTTCAATACCCAGACAGCGCATACCCTGGTTGTCAACCAGGCTGCCTATATCCAGGATCTCGAGGTTAACCAGACAGGTGTCATTCCTGTAATTAACCCGGTAATTGGTGTGCTCAATACCGGTTCGATCCTCGAGGTCAGGCCGACCATCAGCTTTGACCGTAAGTACGTCGTCCTGGAGATCCAGCCGACGCTTGCCGAACAGATTGGATTTAACGAGGCGGTCCTGAACCTTTCGGGAGGATTTACCACTGTTCCCGTTCAGCTGCCTATTGTTTCGGTAACCAAGATCAAGACCACTGTGAACGTTCCTGATGGAGGAACGGTGTTGCTTGGTGGTCTCAAGCGTGAGGTCAAGCAGGAGGCTTCCATTGGAATGCCTGCATTGCGCAGGATTCCGCTGGCCAACCTCTTCTTTGGACGCGAGGGAGATTCAGCCCTGAGGTCCAACCTGTTTGTCCTGATCAATACGCATATAACAGTTGTTCATGAGGAAGAAGCCAGGCTCTTCGGTACGGGTATCTGACAGGGCCAGGCCCTCTTTGCAGGGGTCCATTAGGGCTCTGCAATTTCTGACGTATCGGTGGAAAGGTGACGAGTAAGGAATGACAACGAGTCAAGCACCTGATTTTCTAATCCTGAAAAAGCAAAGCTCCTCCGGCTTTCGGCTGATGCCGCCGGCGGTTCGCGGCCCTGGGAAGATCCAGGGTTTGTTGATAGTCGTGGTTACAATGATGTTATCGGTTGTTTCAAATCCCGGTTTGCAGGCACAGGGCTTCAGCAATGAAGACCGGGCCTTTGCAGATGCCCTGATCAGGGAGCTGAGGTATTTCGATACAGCCCGTCGCTGGCTTGCTGAAAAACGGGCTGCCCGCACTACAAAGTCCGAGCAGCAGGCAGAGATCGATTCGCGCTTAATCGATATACTCCAGGCTGAAGGCAAGGGCAACGAAGCCATAGAAGCCCTGGCTGAATTCAAAAAGAAGTGGCCCACCCACCCCCGGGCAGCCCTGGGTTCGCTCGAGCGGGTCGGTTCAGAGTTTGCCAAGGTCCTGGGGAAACTGGAAGAGGCGAACAAGGTTCGGGAATCCGACAGCGCGAAGGCTGACCAGTTCGTGTCGGAGGCGACCTCGAATTTCAAGGCGGAAGTGCAAAAACCCCTGGAACTCCTGATCCAGGATCTCTTCAAACAGGCCAAGGCCGCCAAGGGCAACGAGAAGCTCTCCAAGATACGGATTGCCTACCAGGCCGAGCTGGCCAGGGTGAACATTTTCCTCGTTTATGCAAGGAACCTGGCTGAAGGGGACGTGCGGGAGAACTACCTGGAGAGGGGACTCAAGCTTGCTGATTTCTTCGTCAACGAGAGAGACGAGTTCTACATCATGCGCTACGAGGCCCAGATCCAGAAGGGGCTCTACCTCTTTGAGATGAAGCGCTATGCGGAGTCAGCAGAAGAGCTCGAGTTGATCTTCGATATAGAGCCCTTTGCCCGTCCGCCATTCTCACCCCAGCTTCTCAAGGCCTTCCATACGATCCGCCTGAAGGCCTACCTGTTTTCAGCCAAGGCCTACAACAGTGCCAAGAAGCCCGGGATCGCAGTCAGTATTCTCAAGCCCATCATGAGATCGACGCCCATTCCGGGTGATCCATTTGCCCCGGCGATCGGGTTGGTGGAGTCGGATCCCGATCTCCAGCAGTTCGCAGTTCTTGCGCGTCTCGAATACGGGATTGCCCTGGCTGATGCCGGCGATGCACCTGGTGGGATGTCGGTAATTCACAAGGTGATCTCGAAATACGAACAGCTCCATAAAGAGACCAAGGTCGGTAAGTACCTCGCCTTCGTCATCGATGCGCGAAAAGCACTCGGACGGGTTTCAGCTTCGGGAAGCGCAGCGCTCTCCGGTCGTGACTATTACCAGGCCGCGATCGGGTTGAAAAGTGAGCTGAAGTTTGAAGAGGCTCTGAGGGCATTCCAGACGGCCCTGGCAAAACTATCGGGCCCCGAGATTGCCGAGTACGCTCCCATCTGTCTCAATGAGATCGGCGAATTGAGTTTCATTCTCAAGCGCTACGATGAAGCGGCCGTGGTTTTCTCCGAAATGGCTGATCAGCATTCCGCCAGCGAAATTTTCCGCAAGAAAGCAGCGACCAGCTTCGCGGCCTCGGTTGACAAGGCCAAGCGTGAACTGGGGCAGGGTGCTGCCAGCCATGCCGGCTACGCCGTTCTGACTACCTCTGCGGACCAGTTCAGTGGAGGAGACACCAAGTACCAGGTCAAGATGTCTGAAGCCGGACAGCTCGAGGGGCAGGGCAACTATGCCAAGGCCCGGCTGGTATTTCTCTCTATTCCTCGTGAAGACAAGGGTATTCCCGTTTCCTATTACCTGCGTGCGCAGGCCAGGGGCTATTCCACCCTTGTGAGGGAATACGAGATTGCCGGTGAGAAAAAAGCCGCCAAGAAGGCGCTCATTGGCCTCTTCAAGGCGAACACCGAAAAGCTGCAGGCTGTTCTCGATGAGGCTATCAAGTCGAAGAATCTCAAGGCGGCCGGAGTGGCCGCGCTCGGCCTTGGGCAGATGCACTACAATCTCGAGCAGTATTCGAAGGCGGCGGAGGTTCTCAAGCTCTTTGCCAATGAGCTTGTAGACGATGAGTACTATCGCTGCAGGGGGCTTGGCTACCTGATCCTTTCAATGGTTGAGACGAAGCAGGGAAAGGAGGCTGCATCCTATTTCAGCCTTCTCAACACCAAGTGCACGAAAGACCCCTCGGTTGCCAACGCGGCCTATGCTCTCTCGGAAGCGGCTAATGAGAGGGGGGATTTGAGGAAGGCTGCAATCTACCTGCTTCAATATGCCCAGCATCCTACGGCCAGCGATGAGGTCCAGAATATCCAGGTGGTGATGAAGATTGTCCAGACCCTCAGCGATGGTGGACTGGTCTCAGATGCCAGGTATTACGTCAAGAAGGCCAAACAGGTTGCCGGGAAGCAGGGCGAGAACAAGCTCGAGCGAGAGCTCGTGTATATGGAAGGCAAGATTGCCTACAGCGCCCAGGACTGGAAAACAGCCGTCGAGACATTCCAGCGTTATGTCGATGTTTACAAGGTGGATGGGGTTCACTACGAAGATCCGTTTGTCTGCAGGGATCTCGCCTGGGCGATCCTCAAGCTTGCGCGGCGAAACAACCCGAAGCCGAAGGCGTTGCCCGTTGGCAAGCTGAGAGAGTCCGAAAAATTTTATAACCACGCCTTTTTCCTGATTCACAGTCTGCTCAACAACCGTCGTACTCCCGGCCAGAAGCCTGACCAGGAGTTGACACGGCAGTACTGGATGATCGCATTGCGCCTTCAGCATGTGCGGGTCTACCTGGCTCGTGCAGGGGCGGGGGATCCTAAGACTAAGGTGATTGAAGTCGACGCCTACACCGACATTCATAAGTTCGTGAACGAAAACCAGAAACGGATTCGTACAGAGAGCCAGCTGTGGAGCGGCTTCCTGAAGGTCTGGAAGATAGCTCTCGAGAAGCTCGGGAAAAATGAAGCGGATCAC
The DNA here is from genome assembly GCA_913050545.1 of uncultured bacterium. GTDB lineage: Bacteria > Planctomycetota > UBA8108 > UBA8108 > UBA8108 > UBA8108. The sequence continues at coordinate 4,001 of CAJWZY010000121.1, forward strand.
ATCAAGGCCGGTTAAGAGATGAGCCAAGGAATGAGTATCAGAATGAGATTTTCTTATCGCAGGAGGGGAGTGACCTCCGGGGCGCTGGCTTCGCGGCTGGCCCTGGCCCTGGGCTGCCTTTTCTTCACCTCCGTGAAGGCGGATGTGGTTGTCCAGTCAAGTGGCAAGCGCATTGAGGGTGTGTCCATATCTTCCGCCAAGTGGGACCAGGTTCTCTTTAAGCAGGGCGCCAACACCGTCAAGCTGGATGGTGACAAGGTTGCCAGTATCCAGCGCGACTCAGCTTATCTGCAGCCGGCAAGGAGTTCTCTTGCCAGCGGCAACTATCAGAAGGCCCTGTCAATTCTCGATAAACTCGATGGCCGGGGGCTCAAGGGCTGGCAGGCGGCTGAACTTCAGTATCTCAAGGGTAAGATCTACCTGGAAAGCGGAGAGTCTGCCAAGGCCGACACCGCGTTTGATCTGTTTGTTAAGACGAACCGCGAGAGCAAGGACTACTGGCTGCCGCATGCCATTTACGGACGCGGCCAGGCAGCTCTCAACCTCGGCCGGGGTAGCTCCGCCCAGCAGCATTTCAAGGGACTCGCTCCCTACGGCCCGACCTGGGTGTTGCGTGCAAAACTCGGTGAGGCGCAGGGACTCTTCCTCGCGAAGAAATATGTCGATGCCAGGACGAAGTTTCAGGAGGTTGCAAACTCCCGAAAAGCTCCCGCTGCCCTGAAGGTGGATGCGCTGATCGGGAGGATCGAGGTTATCGCTTCCCAGAAGCAATATGACAAAGCCATAGCCGACCTCGAAAAGAATTTTTTCTCTGCCAATGCGCAGGTTGTCGACTACGGCAAGGCCAGGGCCAGGGCCTCCTATCTCATGGGAGCTTCCTACAAGAATCTCCCAGGTAAGGAGAATCTCGAGAAGGCCGAGATCTGGCTTCTCAAGACAGCTGTGCTTTTCCGTCAGCATAAGAGCATCTATAAAGATTCTTGCTCTGCGCTGGCAGATGTATACAAGCAGCTCGGTCGTTCAGAGCGGGCTACCGAGTGGGGGAAGCGAGCAAAAGGATAGAATAGAGCCGGGCTGCGTATGCCTGCCCGGCAGTTGTCAGTTAATTACCGAGGGTAACCTCATATCAGAAAGTCAATAAACGTGAACGGCAATAGGAGTAGTGACGTCATGATTAGTAATTCAGCCCGTAAGGGCCACAGTCACCGGCCAGGAAATCTCGTTTCCAGGACCAACAGGAATCCTTGGGTGAATGGAATGCTGCTTTTTGGAGTATTCACGCTCGTGGCTCTCTTTTCCTTTGAGTTGATCGGAAGCCTGGCTCTTGCCCAGGGCGGAGGTACTGAGAAGGTACAGAAAACCGTTCTGGATGCGCTGATGGATGCCGGTTTTGTCGGTTTGATCATCATCCTGATGTCCATTGTCGGTGGGGCGCTTTCAATTACCTTCGCCTTCCAATTGCGTCGTGATGTCCTTGTGCCGCCTGAGGTACTCGGTCATGTCGAGCAGCTCTTTGAAGACGAGGAATACGAGGAGGCCTATCACCTCTGTGAGGCGACCCCGAGCATCCTTTCCCAGGTGGTCTCCGGCGGCTTGTCGAAAATCGAGGAAGGGTATGAGCCCATGTCGGACACCATGGTTGAGGTCCTTGAGATGGAATCGACCAAGCTGCACCAGAAGGTGGGCTATCTTTCGCTGATCGGCAACCTGTCTCCCATGATGGGACTGCTTGGAACTGTTTACGGTATGATTGTAACGTTTAACAAGATTGCCAATTCGAAGGTCCAGCCCAGTCCGACTGAGCTTGCCGATGGTATCTCAATCGCTCTTGGAACGACGTTCCTCGGGCTCTGTGTCGCGATTCCCATGACGGCTATCTATGTCTACTTCCGCAACAAGGTTATCCAGGTTGTGAACGAGGTAGGGGCCACGTGTGATGAACTGATGTCTCGTTTCAAGCCCGAGTGATAAGGCTGAGCGGAAAAGAGTAGTTCGCTAAGAGCCCTTTTGTTTATTCAAGAGAAACTGGTCATGAAAAAGAGAAAGCGTTCGGACGAGAATTTTGAAACCAAGATGGAGATGACGCCGATGATCGACTGCGTCTTCCTCCTCATTATGTTCTTCATTCTCACGACTCAGATCACGGTAAACATCGAGGATGTCGTACTGCCTTTCTCTCGCGAGGGTAAGCAGGACGCAGAAAAAGACACTGGCGAGGTGACCTTGTTGATCCTGAATGTCAGGAAGAACCGCGATGGAGAGCGTGACCAGCGCCTGGGAGAGATCGTTTTCAAAGGTAAGGTATACGATACGAAGCAGTTGCTGCAGATGCTCAAAGATGAGGCTGAATATGACGCCAGCCCTCAGGGGCGTGGGCGTGACTGGGAGCCGGGGCCCAACGGCTCCAAGCTCTCCCAACTGGAGATATTGATTCGCTACGACAGGAGCGTTAAATCGGAGTATCTGCGCACTATTTTTGAACAGTGCCAGAAGGCTGGTATCTACAAGCTGAAATTGGCTACTGAAGGCTTAACCAAACTATGAGAATTAAACAGAATAAGCGAGTCATTGAAGAAGCTGAAATGGACATGACGCCGATGATCGACATCGTGTTCCAGCTGCTGATCTTTTTTCTCCTCTCGGCCAAGTTTATCGCCCTCGAGGGGCAGCTCTCTTCCT